>NZ_JADQBH010000259.1 GCF_016278715.1 Marinilabilia sp.
CATGGCAGTTTGCAGAAATGATTAACGAAATTGAAACAGGTGTTTATGGCCGAGAACCTATGTACTCGGATGAACAGATTGAATTGTTCCGTAACGGTCAGGACCCAGAAAATTATCCTAATGTAAATGCACTGGATAAGGTATTGAAAAATTGGACAACCCAAACCAGGCACAATTTATCCGCATCAGGCGGGGGTGAGGTTATTCAGTATTATTTCTCCCTTGGTTATCAGTTCGACGATAATTATTACGAGAATAGTGCAAGCTATTACGAGCAATATAATTTACGGTCAAATGTTGATATTAAAGCCACAGAAAACCTGCGCTTTAAGGTTAATATCGCTGCACGTCAGGAAGATCGCAATGGAAATCATTACAGCAGCGAATGGACATGGAGATATCTGGTGAAATATGATCCGCGTGCTAATATTTTCTGGCCGGGAACAGATTATCCGGTTGTAGCCGCTCAAGACGACTTTAATGCTTACACAGCTGTCAACGGAGCTATGGGGTATCAGGATAATAAGTCTTCGGTGTTTAATGCCGATTTACAATTTGAGTGGGATTTGCCGTTTGTTACCAACGGGCTGTCTGTAGGAGGAAATATTTATATTGACAGGGATGATAATTTTTATAAGCACTTTCAGAAAGCTTTTTATTTGTATGAAAAACTTAATGATGAGTATGTGCCCAAGAAATTTGGCCCATCCAATGCGTTTCTGGAGGAGAATATGAATCAGAATGTTGGGTTTACATCCAATTTTCGGATCAACTATGAGCACTCCTTTAATGATGTTCATAATTTGAATGCATTTGTCGCTTATGAGCAGTACGAAAGTCGATATGATTATCTTTATGGCAGTCGTCAGGATTATGTTTCTACCATAATAGATCAGTTGTTTGCTGGTGACCAGACTACCGCCCAAAATGATGGTACCTCTTCAGAGTCGGCCCATCAGAATTATTTTGGACGTGTGGATTACAACTTTTCCGAGAAGTATCTATTGCAATTTAATTGGAGGTATGATGGTTCTGAGAATTTCCCCAAGGGAAATCGTTTTGGATTCTTTCCCGGAGTATCCGGAGGATGGCGAATTTCGGAAGAGCCTTTTTGGAAGGAAAATATAGGTGCTTTTGATTATTTTAAGCTCCGTGGTAGTTGGGGCCAGATGGGGAATGACAGAATTGCTCCGTTCCAGTATATGACCACTTATACTTTTGATAGGCCTGCTATTTTAGGCGGGAGTACTCCCCAGCCTATAACAGGAGTTTGGCAAAACAGAACAGGAAATCCGAATGTTACCTGGGAGGTTGCTACCACCACGAACATTGGTTTTGATTCCCGGTTCCTGGATATGTTTACCTTCGATTTTGATTTGTTTCAAACAAAACGGGAGAATATTCTGGCACAACGCAATGCTGCCATACCCGAATATGCAGGACTGGCATTGCCCGATGAAAATATTGGAGAGGCAGAAGCCAAAGGTTATGAGGTGGTTCTTGGCTTTACAAAACGATTTGGAGAGTTTAGGATAAATGCATCAGCCAATTATTCTTATGCCAAGAGTGAGATTACTTATATGGATGAACCGGAGGGGGTTTTGGATTGGCAGGCGATTACGGGAAAATCTATTGGTGCTAACTGGTTAATGTATGATGGGATCGGTATTTTCCGAACAGAGGAAGATTTGAATAATTATCCACATTTGCCTAGTGCAGAAGTGGGAGACATTAAGTTTCGTGATGTGGATGACAACGGAGTGATTGACGGAGATGACCAAATAAGGCCTGATAAGACAGCTACTCCTGAGATTATTTACGGTTTGAATTTGGGTGTTGACTGGCGTCAGTGGTCTTTGTCAACCCTTTGGCAGGGGGCTTCGAATGTTTGGCAATATATTTTCTGGGAATCAGGAACCATTGGTAACTTTACCAAGGACTTCTATGAAAACCGCTGGACCGCCGAAAACCCGAATTCCGCCTATCCCAGGGTTTATGACCGTCAGGCAACAGTGACCGGACAGGAAAATACTTTCTGGCTGAAAGATGCATCTTATTTGCGACTAAAAAATGTTCAGTTGGCTTATACACTTCCAGACCGTGTAGTTTCAAGATTACCTATTGATAATTTGAGATTGTATGTGAGTGGTTATAACTTGTTAACATTTACCGAACTAAAAAATACAGACCCGGAGACAACAGAGGGGGACCAGGGGTTCGCCGCCTGGAGTACACCTCAGTCAAAAGTTATCAACTTTGGTCTTAGTCTTTCATTCTAAAAAAAGAAAACATGAAAAAGATAATATATTCCATCATTTCACTGGCATTTCTGTTTTCTGTAGGTTGTAGTGATGAGATGCTTGATAAACAACCATTAACAGAAATGTCTGAAGAGGCTGTGTTTGGAGATCCCAATCTTGCAGAATCTTTTGTAAATGCACGCTATAACCAGATAGGACACGGATGGACTGAATCCTGGATGAGTTCTGTTTGTGATGAAACACAATTAATATGGTCCAGGGGCTGTGAGCCTTATACTCAGGGATTTGTCAGTCCGTCCAACCTCGGTCGTATGAACGGCGGTTGGTGGGGATGGGATAACCGTACCTGGGCAATCATGTGGCGGAACATCTCGGATTGTAATCTGTTTCTCGAAAAAGTCGAGAGTGTGTCTTTTGAAGATGAGACTTTTAGAAATCGTTTGATAGGAGAAGTACGCTTTATTCGTGTATTGATGTATCACGATTTAATTTCTAAATGGGGAGCAATGCCTATTATTGAGAAAAGTTTTGACCTGAATGATCAGGATGAGATTGTGAGTGTGCAACGTAATACCTATCCTGAATGTGTTGATTTTATGGTGTCTGAACTTGATGAGGCCTCTAAATTGCTGCCGGCAAATTATGAGGCTTCCGAAAAAGGACGGGCTACCAGTGTTGCTGCATTGTCGCTTAAGTCAAGGATCTTGTTGTATGCCGCAAGTCCTTTGATGAATAAATCGGGTGTTGATCCGCTCGTTGGATATACCAATCCCAATCCTGAACGTTGGCAAATTGCTGCTGATGCGGCTCAAGAAGCTCTTGACGTTGCTTTAGCCAATGGATATGGATTATTTGACAAGTATGAGAGTGTAAAGGAAAATTATACGAAGCTTTTTTTGGAAGGAGGAAATGCAGAGATTATTTTTTCCAGACAGGGTACTTCCAGTGCTGATGGGGAAAGTATTACTTATCTGGATCAGTCGAATGGACCCAATGGCTACGGTCAGTGGGGAGGAAATGTGCCCATTAGTGAATTTGTTGATTGTTTCGAGATGAGTGACGGGACTTCTTTTGACTGGGATAACCCTGAACACGCATCCAATCCTTATGAAAATCGAGATCAACGATTGCAAGCGTATGTTTTGTGTGATGGAGATCCCTGGATGGGCCGCGATGTAGAAACTTGGATTACTTTAGATGCAAATGGTAATCCTTCAGGGGGAGGTTTGGATACCGAGTTTGGCCGGGATGCCTGGAACACCAGTCTTACGCGTTATAATGTTCGTAAGTTTATGGACGAGTCTTATTCTCCAAATAGTTGGAATTTCACCCCAAGAAATTGGGTTTGGTTGAGATTGGCAGAGCAATATTTGAATTTGGCAGAGGCCCTCTATATGACCGGAGATGAAGAGGGTGCTCGCAATGCTTTGAATGAGATTAGGGAACGGGCCGATATGCCCGATGTGGAAGATGCCGGTGAAGCTCTGTTGGAAAGAATCAAGAATGAGCGTCGGGTAGAACTGGCCTTTGAAGAGCACAGATATTTTGATGTTCGCAGATGGCTGGATGCTGAAGTCGATTTAAATAAAAACGCCACGGGTGTTCGAATCATTAAGCAGGAAGATGGCACTAAGAGTTATATTCCGGGTAGAATAGTGGAAGAGCGAAGTTTTAATGCGCCGGCCATGTATTGGATGCCCATTCCAAAGTCAGAGATTGATAAGAATCCTGATTTTAGTCAGAATCCCGGGTATGGTAAATAATATTTTTTGATTTTTTTAAAAACCGGGAACTGTTTTGGAACCCGGTTTTTTGTCTTTTCACCTAAGTGAATGAAGACAGATTTGTATGGAATTAGCAATCTTTAATTTGTAATATGAAAGTATTTAGTATTTATCTGGTTTTAGGGATGGCATTTCTGATGCTTTCCTGCAAATCGGGCTCTGTAGAAAAGCCTGAGCCTTTCGAAAAAGGGGAGTTTAAAGAGTGGGCACAGACTCCGCCAATGGGGTGGAACAGTTGGGACTGTTACGGGCCCACGGTGAGAGAAAATGAAGTAAAAGCCAATGCTGATTACATGGCTGAACATCTGAAAGAATTTGGATGGGAGTATATTGTTGTAGATATCAGGTGGTTTGTGGAGAATAGTAAGGCGGGAGGTTACAATCAGGACAATCCGGACTATGTGATAGATGAATATGGTCGTTATCTGCCCGCTGAAAATCGTTTTCCTTCTGCGGTGGATGGAAGAGGATTTAAAGATCTGGCTGATTATGTGCATGGCAAGGGGCTGAAGTTTGGTATCCATATAATGCGGGGAGTTCCAGTAATTGCAGTGGAGAAGAAAATGCCTATTAAGGGTACTGACGGCATAACGGCTGATCAGATTTATTCAACCGATTTGCAATGTAAATGGCTGCGGGATAATTTTACCATTCTAGACAAACCTGGTGCCCAGGAATATTACAATTCTATTTTTGATTTGTATGCTGAATGGGGAGTTGATTTTGTGAAAGTAGATGATTTGTCTAGACCTTATCATCAACGCGAAGTGGAAATGATTCGGAATGCTATAGACCAATGTGGTCGTTCCATGGTTTTAAGTACTTCTCCGGGTGCCACTCCATTGGACGCGGCTGATCATGTAAAAGAACATGCCAATATGTGGCGAATGGTTGACGATGTTTGGGATCAATGGCACCACATCATCCATTTGATGGAGGTTGCTCAGGGATGGTATCCATATATAGGCGCTGGTACATGGCCGGATTGTGATATGATACCGCTGGGACGTCTCTCCATTCGTGGTGAACGGGGAGATGATAGAATGACCCGTCTGACCGAGGATGAACAATATTCTTTGATGTCATTTTTTACAATCTTCCGTTCCCCGCTTATGTTTGGTGGCGATTTGCCCAGTAACGATGAGTTTACCCTTTCGTTGCTAACCAATCGCGAAGTATTGAAAATGCACAAGGAAAGCACAGGGGTAAAGCAACTTTTTCAGAAGGATGGAAAGCTTGCTGTAACTTCAAGTAATGGTAAAACTGGTGAGATTTATCTGGCTCTTTTCAATGTTTCGGATAATCAACAGACTTTTGAAGTGGCTGTTAATACAGAAACTATCGGAGTGTCTGATAGTGCAATTGTTACGAACTTGTGGACAGGTGAGCATCTGGAGTCGGTAAAAGATGGAGTTTTTAGTCAAACACTTGACAAACATTCTTCAGTGCTTGTGAAATTTTCTAAAACGAATTAGTATGATTTATTCATGAATTTTCGTGATGAGATGTTCAAACATCATGAAATATATAATAAACCGCAGATAAAATTGATGAAGGGAATGATGAAACGAGCAAGCTTGCGAGTTCAATACGACCATTAAATATAATCCTGAACCGTATTATTTTTTTTTGAATCAAGTTTATTGAGAATGATTGTTGTTCGCAGGGAGTTGAGCATCGTAATAGATTATTTGCGAAACGAAGTTCGAGGAAGTTAATAATGCATGTTAATTTTATTGAGTTAATAAACGTGCTGTACAAACTTCTGTTTGCAGCACGTTTTTTTTCAAAAGAGTTGATGACTTTTGCATTGCGTATTTGAATCTGGTATATGTCTTGTTGAACTCATGAAATCAGGTTTGTTTTATGAATATAAAGTGATTTTTACTTTTTTAATGATTCTCACCCACGTTGGATGAAATAATTTTAATATTTTTTGAATTATAAACAATCAATAGTCGGTTGAAGTGTTGAAAAAGTTTTGTGAGTTAATTGTTTATATGCAAGTGACTTTTTTGAATTAAAATAATGTTATATCGATTTGTTAAGCAACTTATATTTTGCAATCTAGCGATCGTTTGAAGCGCTGAGAGGCCGAATTCTAATGTTAGTAATATTATTCAATACTTTGTAAGTATTTTACAATCGATTGATGATGAATTGCTTGTCTGGCAGGAGTAGTTGAATGTAAGTTATTGATTAGGCTTTTTTTAATAGACTATTGATTATTTGTTATGAAGCGAGAATAGAGTCTTTATTTTTCAGGTTCTACAAGATTCATGCGACCTAAAAAATGATATGAGGAGGCGAAGCAGGTCTATTTTGGTTTTAAATTATTTTGGTTCAGTTAATTACAAAAATAATAACGGATGAAACGAGTTCTTCTAATTGCAATAGCACTCATTTGTACATTTGGTATTCAATCTGTCAGTTTGGCCTCCAATCCCGATTCAGCTTACATTTTTGCCTATTCCACCATGGAAAATGGGGGGCGCAATGGACTTCATTTTGCCTGGAGCGTGGATCGGGAGCACTGGCATGCCATTGGGGCTGAGCACAGCTTTCTTAAAAGCGATTACGGAACCTGGGGAGGCCAGAAAAGAATGTATGATCCTTTTCTGATGAAAGATTCTGAAGGAGAATGGCATTGCGTATGGAGTTTGAACAATTCGCACAGCACTTTTGCCTATGCTACATCTAAAGATTTGATTCACTGGCAGCCGCAGGTTTATCCGGAACTGGACTTTGAGCAGAATTGCCTGATGCCGGTTATTATTGAGAATTCGGGAACCGATATGTTCACAGTGATCTGGAAAAGCGATTCAAATGGTGAAGAATATTATGACGCAAGCAGTTCCGATCTGATTTATTATGGTTCGATCAATATGGTTGCCAAAGAGGATTATCCAAACAACCGGGATGAGGTATTCCTAAGAGAAGCTACACAGACCGGTACCATTCACAAAGTGGCATGGGAGAAGATTGAAAAACTCATCAACCATGAAAAACTGACCGCTTACAATCAGGAATTGTATCATGAAACCACCGATCAGGATTCACAACGTTTCGCAGATTTGAAGGAACTGAAAGGTGAGATAAGAGTGGATATGCAAGACTACAAGGCCATTAGTGATGAGCTGGTGGGGGTTTTTTTTGAAGATATCAATTACGGAGCTGATGGAGGTTTGTATGCAGAGTTGGTGCAGAATCGAGGCTTTGAATACGATCCGGCCGATACCAGAGGCCGTAATTCCGACTGGAATAGTATGTATTCCTGGAGAGTGCAAGGAGAACATGCCACTTTTACCATAGATTCTGTTCATCCAGTCCATGCCAATAACAAACACTTTGCTGTTCTTACGACCAAGCAGGTTGGCGATGGGCTTATGAATGAAGGTTTCAATGGCATACCGCTTAAAGAGGGTGAGAAATACAACTTTTCCATGTTTGGAAGGACACCAAATGGGGAGAAGGTGAAAGTGATTGTTAAACTGGTCGATGAAGAAGGAGCAACCGTTGGTGGAACTAATGTGATAGTCAGATCCGGTGAATGGGATAAAGTAGAGGGCGTTATTCGTGCTGACAAAGACATTGCTGATGCTCGTCTTGTTTTGGTGCCACAAAGTGTCGATACCATTGAAATAGACATGATTTCGCTTTTCCCTCAAAATACATTCAAAGGTCACAAAAATGGACTGCGGGCTGACCTGGCCCAGTTAATTGCCGATATGAAGCCCCGGTTTTTACGCTTTCCCGGAGGATGTGTGGCTCATGGTGACGGACTGGACAATATCTATCGCTGGAAAAACACCATTGGCCCTTTGGAATCCCGTAAACCTCAGCGAAATATCTGGAATTACCATCAGTCGATGGGACTGGGCTTTTTCGAATATTTCCAGTTTTGTGAAGATCTGGATTCTGAGCCTATTCCCATTGTAGCGGCTGGCGTTCCTTGTCAGAACTCTTCATGTGGAGGAGCAGGACAGCAGGGCGGAATTCCTATGAATCAGATGGATAGCTATATTCAGGATGTACTGGACTTAATAGAGTGGGCCAATGGGGACAAAAATACCGAGTGGGGTCGCAAAAGAGCTGAAGCCGGTCATCCGGAACCTTTCAACCTGAAATATTTGGGTGTTGGAAATGAAGACTTGATTTCACATGTATTTGAAGAACGCTTTAAATTAATTTATGAAGCCATTAAAGAGCAACATCCTGAGATTGTGGTTATAGGTACGGTCGGTCCTTTCTGGGAAGGATCTGATTACCGCCGAGGGTGGGAGTTTGCCCGTGAACTGAATTTGCCTATGGTAGATGAGCATTATTACCAGCCTCCGGGATGGTTTATTCACAACCAGGACTATTATGACAAATACGACCGTTCCGGGCCTGATGTTTACTTGGGCGAATATGCAGCTCACCTGCCCGGCCGGCCCCGCAATGTGGAAACAGCTCTTTCCGAAGCTCTTTACCTGACAGCCCTTGAGAGAAACGGGGATGTTGTACGAATGGCCTCTTATGCCCCTCTTCTGGCACGGGAAGGCAACACACAATGGAACCCCGATCTGATTTACTTTAACAATATTGAAGTTAAACCAACTGTAGGTTATTTCATCCAGAAGCTTTACGGACAAAATGCCGGTGATGTTTATTATCACAATACCATCCAAATTTCAGATGGACGTGAGTCTGTGGAAAAACGAATTGCTGTTTCGGTGGTTCGCGACAGTGAGACCAATGACATGATCGTTAAAATGATCAACCTTCTTCCGGTTAAAGCTGATGTGCAGCTTAAAATGGATGGGGCTGAACCCTTTTCATCCAAAGCTGTTCGCACTGTTTTGAGCGGGCATCCGGATGATACAGATGCCTGCCCGATAACTGATGAGATATCGGTAAGTGAGGTTTTTGATGTGGCGTTGCCTGCCTATTCCTTTACGGTGATTAGGATAAATGAATGGCAAGCGGAAAAATGATAGAATCGCTAAAACTATAAGGGTATGTCCTTTACCAGAAAAGATTTTCTTAAGACTTTATGTCTTTCCGGAGCTTGTATGGGCTGCTTCACAGCAAGGGGGGGGCAAGCTGAATCAGGTATTTCATCTGCCGATGACCAGAGTAAGCCATTGGCAGAGCAATGGCTGGGTAAATTGCTCTCCAATATGGGGGATGAACTGAATGAGGAAACACTTAGATCGGTTTTAAAGAGTTGTTCAATTGCTCATTTTGATGATCTGAAAATGGACGAACTGTTATCTCCGTATAAAGGTAAAGTGGATGCGTTTATTAAATTTCTTGAAGATGAGTGGGGATGGATTATTAATTTTGATGAGACTTCAAATGTGTTGATTGCTGATGAAAATAAGGAACATTGTGTTTGTCCTGTGGTAGAATATGATAAGGGAGTGGATTCATCAGCTTTGTGTTACTGTTCAGAAGGTTTTGCGGAGAGAATGTTTTCAATAATTTGGGAGAAACCGGTTTCAGCCAGGGTTATTTCTTCTATCCGAAGAGGTGATATGCGTTGCTGTTATGAGGTAAATGTAATTTATGATGAGCTTTTTCCTTAAAAAGGGGGATGAAATGACAATATTCCTTTGAAAAAATGTAATTAGAAACAAAAGTTCCTTTGAAAAAGTGTTGAATTTCTCAAATCTTCCCTTGAAAAAGTGTAAATTTGTTTGGAAAACATTAATTAGTGTTTGTCTATAAAGTCCAACTTCTGCGTTGTTGCTCAAAATCTAAATCCTCAAATACATTAGTATTCTGCGGTTTAGATTTTTCACACGCCTTGAATTTGAACTTTCTAGTTCAAACACTTGAAAAACGCTTAGTTTGTGGACAGAGACTAATTAGTGCCCGTCTATAAAGTCGGGAATGTTTGTAAAAAGTAATGTGTCTGGTCAGAAAGTGCCAGTTGCAAGGCTTGCGAAGCCGCCAAAAACGGAGTTTACTTGGGTAGATGAGTATTTTGGCGGCAAGCGTAACGACGCAAATGGTACTTTATGG
>NZ_JADQBH010000100.1 GCF_016278715.1 Marinilabilia sp.
AAATACACCTACTCCGTGGTGTTGAAAAGTTTCGAAGAAAAGCTTTCGCCCAAAGATTTCATGCGGGTGCACCGTTCCTTTATCGTCAATCTCTCCAATGTAACAGGCTTTGAAGGCAATACACTTTTTATTGACAAGACGCGGATTCCTGTGACAAGGGCTGCACAGGAGAAAGTTTTTAAGCACTTCAGAGTTATATAGAACATTACTTTTTTAAGGCCGAAGGTCTTAGAGCAATTGCCCAGGGCAACGCCCTGGGGTCGTTTCCACAATTCTCCCCCTCTTGCCGTTCAATCTTTAAAATAGTTTAAGTGAACTCATAAATACATGAATAGAAGTGACCTGCCAGCGCTTGACCAGAGCAGCTGACAGGTCTTTCTTCCAGACAAACTGAGATAGAGAGAGTAGTGTTAGGGTTAGAGGTTAAGACGCCTCCTGAAGTTGTATTTTTGGGAACCATCTGAAAATGCAGACAGGCTTTTCTTCAGGATGCGACTTATCCATAATTTGTAAATCTATGTGGTAATCCAGATTAATATTGGGTTCACTCAATAGGGTGTCTTCTTTTATTTGGGTCTGATATCTGAAATCCGCGAATGCAGCCGCCCAGAACAAGTCTCTTCCAAAAAGTCCGATAGTGGACGGATTTTCTTTCTCAATATCCGGATGTAATGCAGGCGTTTGATGAAATACTTCCTGCCAGCTCATTTTTTTATTGGCTGCCGGAGATACCTCTTTAATCATTATCTCGAACGGTGAATTCTGGTATATGTTGGCCTCCCACCACCGCAACTCATCACCGGGAGCCGCCTTTACGGTCAGGTTATTTGTTCCCTGCCCATCCACCACATGACGACGATCTGCCATCATGTAGATGTACGAAGAAAAATCATCTTCCTCTTTAAGGGTAAAAACAGGGATTTCCTCAACTGCTGGAGAAGATTCAATCATCTTCTGTATTCTGCTGTCTTTTATCAGGGCGGCAGAATCTACCAACACCAACATGCCAATTACATTACTCATTTTTGCCTGGTTTAAAGGTTTAATAACCAAAGGCAGGGTTTTCTGGTTTAATCATGGTCTGAAAGAGGGTGGAGTTTTAATCCAATGTGAATGTAATGTCAAGTGTAGGTGATTCCTAAAAGGATGAGTGAATGGATGGAGAAATTGAGTGAATGGTTATTTTTTTAGAGTTGCTTTGCGATGCAATCGTTCGTGAGGTTAAGTGAAAAAGTGGATAAAAACTTTATTGCTCTGCTTGAGATGAATTGTGTTTTCTTGCAACGCGTGAAGTGTAGCGTTATATGGTTTAATCAGAAATTAAACCCAAAATTAAAGTACCATCTTACCCGGTGGTCGGTACTGTTGCTGCCGGCACCCAGTTGCACTGGGCCAAGAAAACTGTCGTATGCCAGCATAAGGCCATAGCCGTAAACGGTTTCTGTTTTGTCCAGACCAATGGGCTCAATTTGCTCAGGCAGATTGATGGTTGAAAATAGGATTCCTCCCTGTACATTCAGGTGGATTTGTTGAAGGAGGCGGTATCGCAGGTCTATTTCTCCAAGAGCATAGTCTTCCACCAGCTTTTCACGGAAGGAGTAGCCGATAAAATGAACTTCATTGCTGCGGTTGTTAAAGGGAAGCCCTCCGATAAAAGTCAGATCCAACAGGGGGGCTTCTTTATTGGTAAATTGCCCGGACAATCTGATGCCCGGAGTAAACCTGCTGCTTACCGGAAAATATTTCTTCCAGTCACCGCCCAGTGAGAAATATTGCCGGTTGGGTATATCGGTGAGTGGTGCAACCAACTCTTTTCCATTGTCACTGCCTTTGTAAAGCTCCTGTGCATCGAAATTGAAGCGATAATATAGATTGATTCTGGAGCCTCTGACAGGGAAGTATCGTCTGTTTAGTGAATTGTAATTGAAGTCGAACCGGGAGGAGAGAAATGTATTTCCAAAACGTTCCACACCGGCATAAAAAATATCGGAAAAGCCACTCCTGTTCTGGAGTGTGGAATGGGTGTAACGCGCAGTGGTTTCCATCTGCCAGTAGGTTCCCAGGTTGGTTAAGAAACCTGCATAAACGGATGTGTATCGTTGTTTGAAGGTGCCATACTTCGACCCGTTATCCAGATAAACCGGCAGGTTGTTGTTTTCGTAGGTAAAGCCTGTTTTTGCTGCCGCTATATGCTTTTCTCCCATGTAGTTGAGGTGAGACAGGTTGAGGCGGGGAGTTTCCGAGATGTCGGTGGTCAAAGATGTGCGCGAAGAATTGCCGAACAGGTTTCTGATGGTCAGGTTGGCCATTAATCCTGCTTTGTACTCATTGTCGTAGTGCAGGGAGAATTTGGTTTCGGCAGGGTTGCTCTCTTCCACGTTTAACACCAGCATGTATCCTTCGTCGAGGGGCTCAAAATGGTAGGCGATATTTTCGAAATAACGGGTGCCCATAGCTCTTTCGATACCCATACGCATGGCATTACTGGTAATGGAATCACCCGGTTGAATTCTCAGGTTACCGAGCAGAAACTGTTGTGTGGTGCTTTCCTGACCATGAATTTGGATTCTGGAAATCACTTTTGTTCTTGAATTGGACTTGTCAACTTGAAGCAAGGGTCGGGATTTGATGTTCTTCTCTGCTTTTAATTTTCGGAGGGCGTCTAAGTGTTCACGGGCTGCTTCCTCACCAATTCGAATGATGTTTCGGGTGTCGGAGAAACTGGCGGTATTGTATTTCTCCAATGGTGGCGAAATCAGTAAATCTGTTCTTTTGATGGCTCTGCGCAGGGCCATGTTCCCACCAATGGTGGCCGATGCCATCAGGATTTCGGGAAGTGTTTGGGGGCCTTTGCTCCCGGGTTTGGTGTTATACCCCACATTAACGCCAATGATGATATCAGCGCCCATTTTTTTACACAAATACACGGGGAAATTGTTGAGAATTCCTCCATCAACAAGGAGCATTGAGTCCAGTCGAACGGGAGAAAACACTGAGGGGATGGACATGCTGGCCCGAAGTGCTGTAGTCAGGTTTCCGTGGTCAAAAATATATTGATTGCCACTGATAAGGTCGGCGGCTACACAGCGGAACGGAATGGGCAGGTTGTCAAACGATCCGACATCAGCCACATGCCAACTGAGGCGTGAAATTAGTTCACTTATTTTCTGTCCGCGAACCAGCCCCGATGGGATTTCTAACCCATCCCTGGTAATATTAAACTCCACCTGATAGCGGTTGTAATCTTCTTTTTCCTGAGGAGATATGGATGAGAGGGGGATTTGGTCGGAAAGCAAATTTGACCAGGACACGCTGTTGACAATAGAGTCAAGTTCTTCGGCAGTGTAACCTATTGCATAGAGTCCTCCTATGATGCTTCCCATGCTGGTACCGGTGATGAAATCTGGCACTATGCCTTCTTCTTCCAGGACTTTTAACACACCAATATGGGCCAGTCCTTTGGCACCACCGCCACTGAGTACCAGTCCCACTTTGGGACGTGCTTCCTGGGCAGAGATTTGAAATAGCCCTGTCAGCAATAGCAGTAATGTAAAAAGAAATGTTTTTCTCATGACGGTCAGCGGCTTTTATACAAAAGTACAAGTTTCCCGATAGGTAGGCGTAGAAGTCAGGTTAATAATTGATTAAAACAGCATTTTTGATGCGTGAAACGATTTTTCCAGAATATTAATTCTATCCTAAATAAATATTTTGAACGTATTGACTGGCTTGATGGGGACTGACCTTGGAAGATAAGTTTAAAAACAAGCTGAACTTGTGCTCATACTGGGCATTGGTGACAGATCGGGATCCCGGTTTTGTTCGAATTCTCAATTCGTGATGAGTCATGTAATACAATTCTAATGTGATAAAAGGGCTTGCCTTTGAAAAGTGTTCATGAGATTAGACGAATGCAACGCCCTCAACCTTTATAGCCCGCTTCAGGGGGCTTCCCAAGGCTTCGATCTGTTGGCTTTTCCGGGAATGCCGGCTTGATTCCGGCTACAGAAGACTCTTAGCCTTTACGCACAATCATCCGGCTAAACCCGGGTACTATTTGTTTTCGTTTCATATAGTTTCCAATTATAGGGGTATGCGAGTCTGAGGAAAATACGCAGGACAGATTCTTCGTCAACCCTCCACCTGGCTGAATGTCATTCTGAGTGCCAAAATTTTTTATTTAGTAATGTGAAATGACGTTGAATCGGGTCTATCCCGTCCGTATGGATTTGTAATCTACACGGGTAAAGAGTCAACTGTTAATTTTCTGATTTTTTGCGTATTACAAAAATCTGTCATTGGTAGCATGCGAAGAATCTCTATTATCGCTAAACCCGGGTGCCATTTTTATGTGAACTATTAGCTATGTTTCAAACGTAGTGCTTCCAGAACAAGTCTGACTGATGCTTGGGGAGAAAGGCCCGTTGTATCGGCGGTCAGAGAGGATTTTTCGTACCACGGTGCTCTTTGTTCCAGCGAGTGGATGATAAATTCCAGCAGTTCTTCTTTGCTCTTGCCGGCAATCAATGGACGGTGGGCTCTTGCCGGCATTAATCGTTCGGTTAGCGCGGGGGCAGACACTTTTAGATAGATGGTCATTCCATTTTTGTTCATCACTTCCATATTGTCGAAGTGACAGGGAACACCTCCTCCGGTTGCAATAACTGCTTTGCCAAGATTCGTGCTTTTATGTACTGTCAGTCGCTCAATCTCCCGGAATCGTTCTTCCCCATATTTTGAAAAAATCTCAGAAATGCTCATCTTTTCCTGCTCTTCGATGAATTTGTCCAAATCGACAAACCGGCAATTGAGCTCACGGGCCAGCAGGCGACCAAAAGTACTTTTTCCGCTGCCCATGAAACCGGTGAGATATATTGGGTATCGCATTTATTGTGACTTAAAGTAATGAGTGTCATTTTTATCTTCTGTCAGCACTTCAGTGGCTCTTGTTTTTTTGATATGAGGGTGTTACGATTACGCTGCCGCTTGTCTCCGGGTGCTTCAGTATATGCATCGGGTATGCATCCTCCAATTACGAGGCTGCAGTTTGAAATCTGTAACTTCCAATTGACATTAGTACATTTTTAAGCCACCCGTTGGGGCATTTGGGCCCCTAAAAAATAGACATCTGACTGTTATCCTCTTCTCCCTCATCACTGTCCTCATCATCATCTTCCGGCTCTTCCGGTTTTGGGTCATCTTTAATAATGGGTTCCAGCTCCATGATTTTGTGTACCTGGTAGGTGGTAAGCCGTTTTCCTTTGGCTTTGTAGCCTTTGATGTTGATAAATTCGGCAACTTCCACAATTATCTTCTCCCGGTCTTTATCTTCACCGCCAAACTTAATCTCGAGACGTGGGTAATCCACATGTGTAAGGCGTACCAAATGCGATTTGGGATTGTCTCCAATATAGCGTTGCGGTTTGCTTACCGGCTCTACCTGGAAGCGTTTCAGGTAGAAAAAGTCCTGGTCGGCATCGTAATAGACGGCTGACCAGACAACTTCAGGGTCATATTTTTCGATGTACAGGATGTTGTCTTCATAGTGGTTGGCCAGGTCATAGTTTGTCTGGTATAGATAACCATCTTTAGTCATGACCAGTATCTGGTCTCCACTGTGAAATTCACCCAGATATTTTCCTCTTCCATCTACGTTGAGACGCAGAATTTCGGGCTCGAACCATATTTTTCGACCTCCCAATGTGCTTTCCCCTTTTTTCTTCAGCACAATTTTGTGAATGGGATACTTAGTCAGGATATTTCCCTGTGCACTTCGGCCTTTAATGGTTTGTTCGGCCATGTCGAACTCAAAAATCTGGTTGCGTAGCCGCGCACGGGGTTTAAGTGTAACTTTCAGCACTTCTGCTTCGCCGTTGGGGTTGGCACTGAAATAGATGACTTCAGAACCCTCTTTTCCCTTGGTCAGGTTGTATCCTTTGTCCCGGGTAACACCGGTTACTGCAAATCGCTTAACATAGGTGTTGCCTTGTTTTCCGTCGCGATACACCACATTGTAAACGGTGCGCGTATCGTTTCGCTTAAACACGGCAATGTGAATGATGTCTTTCCCCACAAAGGCTTTGTCCTGCACCTTTGTAATCAGGTATCGGCCGTCTTTGTAAAATATGATGATATCGTCAATGTCGGAACAGTTGCAGATAAATTCGTCTTTCTTCAGGGCAGTTCCGGCAAAGCCATCTTCTCTGTTGAAGTAGAGTTTTTCATTTTTCACCACCACTTTGGATGCTTCAATGTTTTCAAAGCTTCTGATTTCAGTCATCCGGGGATAGTTGGAACTGTATTTCCTCTTCAATCCCTTGTAATAGTCAATGGCGTAGGTAATGATGTTGTTGAGGTGATATTCAACCTGCTCCAGCTCTTCTTCCACAGAGGCAATGTATTCATCGGCCTTTTTGGAGTCGAATTTTGAAATTCGCTTGATACGGATTTCCATCAGCTTCAGGATATCGTCGCGGGTAACTTTTCGCTTCAGTTGCGGCTTAAAAGGCTCCAACCCGTGGTCGATGGTCTTGATAATAGCCTCATAAGTTTCACAATCTTCAATGCGCTGATAGATTTTGTTTTCGATGAAAATCTTTTCCAGCGACGACATGTGCCACGACTCTTCCAATTCACCTTTTCTGATTTCCAATTCGCGGGTAAGCAGATGTACGGTGTGGCTGGTATCGTGTCTTAGGATTTCGCTGACTCCCAGAAATGCAGGCTTTTCATCGCGAATCACACAGGAGTTAGGCGAAATGGAGAGCTCACAGTCGGTGAATGCATAGAGTGCATCAATGGTTTTGTCGGGCGATGTATTGGCCGGCAGGTGGACTTGAATTTCCACTTTTTCGGCCGTGTTGTCGTCAATTTTTTTGATTTTTATTTTCCCCTTCTCATTGGCTTTCAGGATTGATTCAATGAGGGTGGATGTATTTCGTCCAAAGGGGATATCGGAAATTACCAGGGTGCGGTTGTCCAGTTTACTGATTTTAGCCCGCACTCTGACTGCGCCTCCACGAAGACCGTCATTGTAACGCGATGCATCCATCATTCCGCCGGTGGGGAAATCGGGATAGAGCTCAAATGGCTGACCTTTAAGATGAGCAATGGATGCATCAATTAACTCAGCAATGTTGTGGGGCAAAATTTTGGAAGCAAGTCCTACGGCAATACCCTCAACGCCCTGCGCAAGCAGTAATGGGAATTTCACCGGAAGCGTCACCGGTTCCTGGTTACGTCCGTCGTAAGAGGGTTTCCATTCGGTGGTTTTGGGATTAAAAACTACTTCCTGGGCAAATTTGGTCAGGCGGGCTTCAATATACCGGGCTGCGGCGGAGCGGTCGCCCGTGAAAATATTTCCCCAGTTACCCTGCATGTCAATCAGCAGGTTTTTTTGTCCCAGCTGCACCAGGGCATCCCCAATGGATGCATCACCGTGTGGGTGAAACTGCATGGTGAAACCAATGATGTTGGCTACCTTGTTGTAGCGGCCGTCTTCCATCCTGCGCATGGCATGCAGGATCCGGCGCTGCACAGGTTTCAGACCGTCGTTGAGGTGCGGAACAGCCCGTTCCAGAATTACATAAGAAGCGTAGTCCAGAAACCACGTCCGGTACATTCCCTGAAGTGCGGTAATCTTTAACTCAGGCTCCGCTTCGTGCGATGGTTCTGAGGATTCAGGAATGTTGATCTCTTCGTTGTTGTCCTCTTCGGGCTCCTCAGGTATTTCAGGGTATTTATCGTTTTCGTCACTCATTGTTATAGCATTTCTTCGTCAACCACAAGATTGTCAATGATGAAATTCTGTCTGTCGGGGGTGTTTTTCCCCATATAAAAATCAAGGACCTCTTTAAAGGCATCCTCCTTCTTCATTTTGACCGGTTCCAGTCGTATGTCTTTATTGATAAAATGGGTAAATTCATCGGGCGAAATCTCTCCAAGTCCTTTAAATCGTGTGATTTCCGCATTTTTCCCCAGTTTCTTCATGGCCTCATGACGCTCATGGTCATTGTAGCAATAGAAACTCTCTTTTTTGTTGCGCACCCTGAACAGGGGGGTCTGCAGGATGTACAAATGTCCGTTTTTCACCAGTTCGGGGAAGAACTGAAGAAAGAAAGTCAGTAACAGCAGCCGAATGTGCATCCCGTCCACGTCGGCATCTGTGGCAATGATGACTTTGTTGTAACGGAGGGTTTCCAGACCTTCTTCAATATTCAGGGCTGCCTGAAGCAGGTTGAACTCTTCGTTTTCATAAACCACCTTGCGGGTGAGCCCGTATGTGTTGAGGGGCTTTCCTTTCAGACTAAATACTGCCTGGGTGCCCACATCGCGTGCCTTGGTGATGGAACCCGATGCGGAGTCACCCTCGGTAAGGAAAATGGAGGTTTCCATTTTCCGTTCGTGGGTTGAGTCAAAATGGATTCTGCAATCACGGAGTTTTTTGTTGTGCAGACTTACTTTTTTTGCTCGTTCACGGGCCAGTTTCTGGATGCCGGAAATGGCTTTTCTTTCTTTTTCCGATTCCAATATTTTTTTGTGAATAATCTCGGCTGCTTCCTGATTCTTATGAAGATAGTTGTCGAGTTTTTCTTTTACAAAATCGAGTACGTAATTGCGAACCGATGCACCACCGGGCGACATATCTTTGGACCCCAGCTTGGTTTTGGTCTGCGACTCAAAAACCGGTTCCTCGATTTTTATACTAACCGCTGCCACAAGGCCGGAGCGAATATCGGCAACATCAAAGTTTTTGTTGTAGAATTCCCGGATGGTTTTTACGTATGCTTCGCGAAAAGCCAGCAGATGTGTTCCGCCCTGGGTGGTGTGCTGCCCATTTACAAAGGTATAATACTCTTCTCCATATTGATTGCAATGGGTAACAGCAAGCTCCAAATCTTCGTCTTTGAGCGAAATTATCTGATAAAGACCAGTTTCGGTCATTTGCTCATCCAGCAAATCCAGTAATCCGTTTTCCGAACGGTACACTTCCCCGTTAAAATGGATGGCCAAACCGGCATTCAGATAGGTGTAATTTCTCAGCAAAGAGCTGATGTATTCGTTTTTGAAAGTATATTCGCCGAAGATAGATTCATCGGGGATAAATTCCACGTAGGTTCCGTTGCCTTCTTTGGTGGGTGCTACAGGCGACTCCTCCACAAGTTCTCCCTCACTGAAAATAACTCGTTTGGTTTCGCCATCCCGGAAAGCCTGAATGATAAATTGAGAGGAGAGTGCATTGACGGCTTTGATTCCGACACCGTTAAGTCCCACTGATTTTTTAAATACCTTACTGTCGTATTTGGCTCCGGTATTCATTTTGCTGGCAACGTCTATCACTTTCCCCAGGGGAACTCCGCGGCCATAGTCGCGAATGGACATACGTTTTTCATCCAGATCGATTTTTATTTTCTTACCAAAACCCATCATGTACTCGTCTATCGAGTTGTCCATGACTTCCTTAATTAAAACGTAAATCCCATCATCGGCAAAATTTCCGTCCCCGAGTTTTCCGATGTACATACCCGGACGACGACGGATGTGTTCTTTCCAATCAAGTGTTCGTATGGTATCTTCAGAATAGTTTTGCAACATTGTTTGTTACCTCTCGTTTGTGTATTTTATTGTTTTTTAATGGTCTGTCCTGGTTGGGTTATCAATAATTTCATCACGATTATTTAAGGATTAATCGAGCAAAACAGTATAATGGTTTTAAAAAATTCATCCAAATATAGCGAAAAGGAAAAATCTTTCGTAATCTGATTTTTCGATTCATCTATCTTTTTGATGCTAATCAGGGGGTTGCTGCCTCAAAAAAAAACCGAGTGGCTATTTTAACTCAGTGCTTCTCGGTGAATTACTCCGTGCTCTATGTATAACAGCCACGTTGCGTGGCAACCTCTGTGTCCCTCGGTGCCCTCTGTGGTTAAACCCCTCTGCGGAGCAACCCTGCGTATCCTGTTTTCAA
>NZ_JADQBH010000057.1 GCF_016278715.1 Marinilabilia sp.
CTCTGCCATCTGCCAACCTCTTCTCTGTTATCGGTACGTTCCGTCATTGCGAGGGCTATGCCCGAAGCAATCTCGGTTGAAATAAACACTAATTAAATTAGAGCAAAGCAAAAAGCAACAGGAGAAAATTAACAATTGGATACAATTTGTTCCCATCACTCAGCATTATTGAACTGGATTTATGAAAAACGGAATGACCTCTTACAACACCTCTGCCTTAATCCTCCAACTCTTTTTTCTCACATATTTGAATATAATCCGAAGGAGTTGAACCGAAATAATCTTTAAAGCATCTGGTGAAATAGGAAGGACTGGAAAATCCAACCATGTAGATAATCTCAGAGATGGTTTTTTTCTTTTGCAACAATAAGTCCGCTGCAACTTTCAAGCGCTGATTCCGGATAAATTCTTTGGCTGTCTGGCCGGTAAGTGCTTTTATTTTCCGGTAAGTCTGGTTGGCACTCATCCCCACTTCCCGGCTCAACAAATCAACGTCAAGAGAAGAATTGTCCAGGTGTTTATTAACGGCCTTCGTAGCAGTGGTCAGGAATTTTTCATCCAGGGAAGGCAGTTTAATTTGTTTGGGTTGCAGAAGCTGAGTTTTCCTCAAACTCTCCTGCATTTGCCGGCGGGTTTCCAGAATATTCCGGATTTTCAATTTTAAAGCCACCATATCAAATGGTTTGTAGATGTAATCCACTGCACCAAGTTTCAACCCGCTTATCTCATCTTCGCGCATGGTTTTAGCAGTAAGAAAAACTACCGGAATATGAGAAATCGAAACATCCTTTCGCAGCTTTTTGGTCATTTCAAATCCATCCATACCGGGCATCATAATGTCTGAAACAATAATATCCGGGAATACTTCATGAATTTTCTCCAAACCTTTTAATCCGTTGTGAGCTACTTTAACTTCAAAATCGGCCGACAATCCGCCAATCAAAAAGTCACATAATTCCGAGTCATCTTCAACCACCAACACCAGGGGTTTATCTGTTTTCAAAGGTGGCACAACCATTGAGTCCGGAGATTTTAACTCTTTCCCCTGAATGTTTTGTTGTTTGGGAATAGCCTCTTGAAAAGGAATAACCACCCGGAAACAGCTACCCTTTTCGGGTTCACTTTCAAGTTCTATATACCCTCCATGCTGCTCTACAAAAATACGGGTAAGGTAAAGCCCGACTCCCCCTGTACTTTGAGTGGGATTGTCATGCACCTGATAAAACCGGTCAAACACTTTCTCCTGATTTTCAGAGGATATCCCATAACCCTCATCAATCACTTCAACAATTAAATCTTTCGTTAATTTGGAAGTCTCACCAATCCTGGTCTTTACAATCACGGAACCACCATCATCGGAGTACTTAAATGCATTAGAAACCAAATTAAAAAAAATTCTCTCAAATTTATCCTTATCCAGGTTTGCTATGATTTCCTCTTCCGGCTGTTGAACCTTAAAGTCGAAACTCCGCGAAGCGGCCAGACCGGAGAATGAATCATACAACTCATTTAAGATCTTATTGACGTTACATTCATCCAGAATTAGGTCTATGGTTTCGCGTTCTATTTTGCTAAATTCCATCAGTTGATTCACCAGTCTCAATAAACGTTGAGCGTTTCGCTGAATCAGAGTAATCTGATTCTTTACAGTCCCCTGCAAATCGTGTCGGTTGCTTAATTCTTGGGCAGGCCCGAGAATAAGCGTCAGAGGAGTTCTGAATTCGTGTGTAATATTGGTAAAGAACTGACTTTTCATAACATTCAGTTCGTTTTCCTTTTCATACCTGACTTTTTCAATCAGCATTTCCCCTTTCTCTTTGGCCTCCACAATGGAATAAGCCTTGAAAAAATAGAGTAATCCAAACAAAACCAAGCCATACCCGGCATAAGCGAAAGACGATTTCCACCATGGAGTAGAAACCAGTAAACCAATCGTTGTTGCTTTTCGGCTCCGGATTCCATCGCTGTTGGCCGCCCTGACTTTAAAAGTATATTCTCCGGAAGGCAGATTGGTATAGGTGGCGGTATTTCGATTCCCCACCTGATTCCAATCCTTATCAAACCCTTCAAGCATATAAGAATAGGTGTTTTTCAGCGGAGATTTAAAATCCATGGCAGAAAAAACAAAAGTGCAGACATCATCTTTATAGGATATATGAAGCGCACTGTCCAGCCTTAAATCCTGGTTGCCATCAGTTCCTGCCGAAGCATTCACACGCTCATTGAAAACCAGAAAATCAGTGATTTCAACCACCGGAGGTGCAGACCCGATTTTTAGTCGATCAGGATGAAAAGCAAAAATACCATTACCTCCCCCCAAAAAGAATGAACCATCAGAAGCAGAATATGCTGAGTTGATCTCCACTATGGTTCTTTGATACTCGCTAAGCAGCAAAACACTATCCACCTGTTCTGTTTCTGTGTCAAAAACCACCATTCCACGATAAAAACCAACCCATAGGTTTTCTTTTTTATCAGCCAGAATATTCGTTACCAACTCGTTTCCGATGCGATCCTGTGACGGAAAACCTTTAAACGAGAACTTTTCGCCGGCAGAGTGATTTGCTATGATTTTATTGAGACCGGAATTGGTTCCAACCCACAAGTTGTTTTTTCCATCTTCAAAAAGCACATTAATGACATTATCGTTAATGGTGGTTTCATCGGAATTGTCATAAAAATAACTGACAATTTCGTCGGTCTCCGGATAGTAGCAATTCAATCCGTTTTGCGTACCAATCCACAATCGTCCGGCAGAATCTTCCAGAAGAGCCCTGATATTGTTATCACTCAACGCTGCGGCCCCATTATCAGCAACAAACTTTTTAGTTTCAATTACCTCATAATCAGGACTCATAGTTAATTTTGCAAAACCCGACTGCTGTGTTCCTACATAAACCCACTGCGGATTAACACTTGATTGCACAATGGAATTAACCTTGTTGCCCGGAAGGGATAATTCTGTTTCTGTATTAAAGAATTGAAAATCACCAACAAAATCATAGGCGCGGGCTCCACGGAAAAATAATAACCCGGCCTCATCTGTTCCTATCCATAAGCCATTTTTGGTCTTCTCTAATGCCAAAACAGAGTAAGAACGGAAGTCAATACCCTTGTATTTATAGGCGATAGGCATGAGTTTTTGAGACTCTTTCAATTGAGTGCCATCCCTATTGTAAAGGCTTAACTTTCTGTAAGTTCCCACCCACAAATCGTTTTTTTCACCGGCAAAAGAACGTACAGTATTCCGGGTAACCGTTCCATTCGTTATCAGGCATGTATTATAACGATTCATCCCCTTTGCAACAACACAGGTTCTGTCAATTTTTGTACTGCCTACCCACAGCAACCCGGAACGATCCACAAATAGCGCGGTAATATTGTTATCCGAAATACTGTATGGATTGCTTATGTTGCTCTTAAAAACCTGAAAAGAGGCCTCGGAAGCACTTTTTTCCTGTTCTTCGGGCGGTAAAAGACAAAGACCTTCATTCCAGGTCCCAATCCATAAATTCTGGAAGTCATCATAAAACAACCGAAAAACTACATCCGAGGAGATAGAAGAATTATTGATCTTATAATTTACAAACTTTATACTGTCACGATTGTCATGCAGGGTAACCCTGCTTAGTCCTCCGCCCCAGGTTCCAACCCATAAATCATCGCCTTTTCCTTTTACTATCTGATTGATGGTTGAATTCGCCGGCCCATCCGTTGGGTCTTCGCCGGGTACATATCGCTGGTAGGATCCCGTTTCAGGGTCAAAGCTGATGAGCCCGAAGTTGGAAGCCAGCCAAAGATTCTGATGCCTGTCTTCATAAATATCACGAATACCACCAACTGCAAAAAAATGCTCCTGAAAGCCGGTTTCAGGATTTAGCCTGTACAAACCATCACCGATAGTTCCTATCCATATATGCCCTTCTGTATCCTCATGCAGTGCAAGAATTCTGTTATGAAACTCAAAAGTCCTGATTTGATCATTTCGCGGATTCAGACAATTTAATCCATCCGATGTACCAATCCAGATGTTTCCATTTCTGCTTTCCAGCAAAGAAACCACCTCCCGGTTACTGATCGTAGTTGAGTCATGAAACCTGGGTTTGTAAACTTTAACCTCGTACCCATCGTACCGATTTAATCCGTTCCAGTTGCCAATCCATATATAACCATGCGAATCCTGCATGAACACGTTGGCACGGCTGCTGGTAAAACCATCTTCAATAGTTAACGCATCAAAATCATATAACTTCTGACCAGAAACACCTGCTGAAATATAAATACCAAAAAAAACAAGAAAAAGCCGAATCCACATAATGACTTTGAATTAATGCGATGTCAAATCTACTAAGGGTTTGTAATGAAATAAATTGACAGATTTAACGAAGTTATTTTTTTCTTTACCTACTTGAAAATGCTGCGAATAGCGAGCTATTTAATGGATTTTCAAGGAAGTTAAAGAGCAAAAGAACAAGTATAAAGCGGCAAGTTATTTCGGCACAATCCCTAATCTCCAACAGAAACGATACCTCTGAGCACGGGGATATATTGATTTTCTTCAACCAAATTCACTCCCTGACCAGCATTTTTATCCGCGATTCATAATCCGTATAGTGCACATATTTTTCGTTTTCCATCCAGAGAACATCAGCCGTTTCACCTGAGCTCCACCAGGGCACAAAAGGCCTTACCTGATCCAACTCAGAGTTCCGGGTTACTGCTTCCTGGCTCCAACTCCCGTTGCCATTAATTCGCCATTTCTCTATTTCAAAGATGCCATTTACCTGCCTGGAAAGATACACCTCAGAAAGATTGTTCCCATCAATGACCAATCCACCAGAGTAATGTGGCTCCCGCTCCTTTTCACCTTCCGGCGTTTCAGGAAACCACTTGCCCGAATTACAGATGTCAACATTCTGCCATTTGTTTCCATCATAGCGGGCATATCGATAAATATGATCCTGCTCAGTAGGATACCGGGCATAAGCAATCACAGGATTTCCCTGCTCATCGGCCTTCATATCATATACCCATGCGCGTCCCTGCTCTTTATTGCCCTGGTAAACCAACGTAGCATCACCGGGCTCAAAAGGAAGACTATCCACCGGGCATATCAGTGCTCCATCGGCACGATAAAAAGCCCCATTCTCATAATAAGCATAGTAAACACTGTTGGCGGGTTCATTCCGCGGATGACCATCCGTAAAAGTGATGTGGATGCGTTTGCTCCCATCAGAAAAGTACTTTACGTAAGGACGATTGCCAGCATCAAATGGCTGAGGACAAACGACCACACGGCTGTTACTCCACGTTTTGCCCAGGTCGTCACTCCAAATCATCGTTGGTTTGAATCCCATCCAGCGACCAAAAAGATATATCCGGTTCTCTTCGGATGACAACAAAAACGGATTGGCATAGGTATAGTAAGGAGTTCCATAAATTTCCGCCTCCGCAGGATTTGAAATATTAATTTGCTGAGGTTGCTCCCAGTCAGTAATATCCCCCGGCTTCGTTGTGCCCGAAACAAAAAGTTCTTTATTGTGATGACGGGTATAAAATGCAAGGATTTTCCCATCGGGCAATTCCAAAAACGCAGGATTGTTGTGGTCGTCTTTTTCCAGTTGCGGGTGAATAATTCCCCGTTCAATCTTTTGCAGTGCGGAATTGTAAGAAAATGCCACTACAGAACCGTCTTTGGCAACTCCCCCGGATATCAGTCCGGCCTCATCATGCTGATTTAGTTTAATGGCTCTTGGATCGGAAAACCAGCACCAGGCGGCATCTTCGTCAACAACCTGTATTGAGCTTTTAGGGGATTGGCAGCCAAAGCTTAGCACCAGCAAAACCAAAACGAACCGGTTTATATTTTTCTGCATAACATTCAAGTTTAAAGGCCATAGGCCCGAAAAAAAGAGTAAAACCATACAAGGCATATAAGCATTTCAGGTTTTTCTACAATTTTGCAAAGGCCTATTGACCAATTTTTTTAACAACAATTATAAGGCTATAATTTAATTATGCGTTGATAACACTATTTCATTCACTGACAGGATATTAATACCATACCCATAGAAATCTTTAATCCTACCTGGGATTGCTTCTCCCGATTTTGTGCCTCACCGGTCTCGCAATTATATACTACAGCCAATAATTATACTTTTAATTAGGGGCTGCTGAAAAAGCCAGCATACCAATTTTTAATTTCTTTATTGATTTTCTTTTTGGCATTGCTCCAAAAAGAAACAAAAAAATCTAGCGATCCAATTCTACCGGTTCAATAACATAACTGTAATGATATTTGTCATCCAGCAATCTGTATTGGTCATGAGGCAAAGCCCCCCAGCTGTTATCGCCTCCCAATCCCCGCTGGGCCAAATCAACATTGAGGTAAATCTCCCCACGGGGATAGATGTCAATAGTGTGGCGTTGTTTTTTCTCTGCGCCGGGGTCAAAATCCACACAAGGGATGTGCAATGCCGTAATATTTAATGGCTGGATACCTGATATTTTAAGGCCAAATCCCTTTTCGTTGGTAAGGGTCAGCCAGCGTACATCGGTTTTGTTTCCATTTTCCTGAGGCCGAATATACGGGTAATACTGTTCCGCAACATCACCACTGTAAACCCCCAGCAAAGCACTGCTTTTCCGGTCAGAATAGTTCTCCCAGGGGCCACGTCCATACCAGGTAAACTGATCGAAGCCTGCTGGCACTACCATCTCCATTCCGAAGCGGGGCAACTCGGGAAGTCCGTCCCGGCCTGCCTTCCACGACACATCTACCTTTACAGCTCCTCCGGGAAGAACAGTGTAAACGATTCTGTAATCCGAATCCACATCATTTAAACGAAACAAAACATCCAACTTAACAGAAGATTCCGCTTGCTCCACATGAACCTCCTTCACCTGCTTGTTTTGTCCTGCAAGTCGCCATACATTGGCTTGCTTCTGAAAATTATTGCCAAAGTCATTGTCGATTGGCGCACGCCAGAAATCTGGCTGAGGCCCGCGTTGAAGCAACCTGTTGCCATCGACGCTGTACTCAGCAAGGGTTCCCCATCGCTTATCCAATCTTATGCTGAAGTTATCCCCGGAAACCGTCAGTGAGTGCTCATCTTCTTCCACATCAAAAGTTGCTTTTTCTGCTGATTGCGAAACCTCTGCAAACCAGGCATCCTGATTAAGCAAAAACTGCTCACGTGCCACCTCCAAACCGGCAGGCAGAAGAGGTTTTTCATGGGCCGTGTAAGCAAACACGTTCAACTGATATTCTTTTCCTTCTCTGGTAAAATCAACGCCTGATATTGGCAAAGAAACTTCATCGCTTTCACCCGGCTTTGCGGATACTTGGAAATCTCCGGTTTTCTTTTTTTCACCGTTTTCAAGCAATTCCCATTTAAAATCAAAACCGTTAAGCGAAGAAAAAGCAAAATTATTCTCCACCTGAATCACTCCATTTTCAGGGTTTACAGATGAAAAAGATATATCCTGATAGATTTTCTTTACTTCATTCAGACCGGGGTGCGGAGTCCGGTCGGGATTTACCAACCCATTGAGACAAAAGTTCGCATCATTGTACAGATGACCACTTCCCAGGTCGCCGCCATAGCCATAGAATTCCCTTCCATTGCCATCGGCTGAAAGCAAGCCCTGATCTACCCAGTCCCAGATAAAACCGCCCTGCATATTGGCCGAACCATTGATGATGTCCCAGTACTCTTTAAAATTTCCGGTGCTGTTCCCCATGGCGTGCGCATACTCACACATTATGAAAGGGCGGTCCACATCCTCACGGGCAGCATATTCCATCATGTAGTTGATAGATGGATACATGGGACAAACAATGTCGGTATTCTCTTGCTGTCCTGCCTGCTCAAACTGTACCAGTCGGGTTTTATCCCGGTGTTTGATCCACTCGTACGCTTCAAAAAACACCGGTCCGTTTCCACACTCATTGCCCAAACTCCAGATAATCACAGAAGGATGGTTTTTATCCCACTCAACCAGTCTCTTGATTCGGTCAATATGGGCAGCCTCCCACTGAGGCAGATAGGCAGGGTGACGGTCTTTGTTAAACCACCCCTGCAACTCAGCCCCCATACCATGCGTTTCGATATTGGCCTCGTCAACCACATACATTCCGTATTCATCACACAGTTCGTATAAATCAACAGAATGCGGGTAATGGCTGGTTCGGATGGAATTAATGTTGTGCGCTTTCATCACTTTGATATCCTGAAGCAATGTTTCGCGGGGTACATAGTGACCAGTCAACGGGTCATGCTCGTGAAGGTTTACGCCCTTTACCATGATGCGCTTTCCGTTAACTCTCAACTGACCATCTTTGATTTCTACGCTTCTGAACCCGGTTCGGGTACTGGTTGATTCTATAGTAGCGCCTGCTTCATCTTTCAGGGTGATAACCACCGAATAAAGATTAGGTGTTTCTCCACTCCACAATGCAGGCTTGTTGATTTCGCCCTTGATGTTCAGGTCGGTTTCTTTTTCACCTCCAATCCTGACATTCCGGGAATCCTGAAAAATCTTCCGGTCCAGGTCATCATACAAACCAACTTCCAGAACACCTTGAAAACTCTTTTCTTTATAGTTTTTGATGGTTACAGAGGCATTCAGCAACCCATTTAAGTAATTGCTGTCGAGTCCGGAAGTGACAAAAAAATCAGAAATATGAGAATTAGCGGCTGCATAGAGGTAAACATCCCTTTCGATGCCACTCAAACGCCAAAAGTCCTGGTCCTCCAGATAACTGCCATCTGTCCAGCGATAAACCTCAACGGCTAGGGTATTCTCTCCTTGGCGGATGTAGGGAGTAATATCGAATTCTACAGGCGACTTGGACACCTGGCTGTATCCCACTTTCTCACCATTCACCCAGACAAACATCCCGGAGGTGCCTGCCTCAAAATGAATAAAAACCCTGCGATTGTCCCAGGATTGGGGAATATCGAATGTGCGACGGTAAGACCCTACCGGGTTGTCATCAACAGGAATATGTGGAGGCTCCGCCGGGAAAGGATATCTCACATTGGTGTAAATCGGCGTACCATAACCTTCCAGCTCCCAGTTGGAAGGGACAGAAATATCATCCCAATGGTCAACATTGTATTTTTCCAGATAAAAATCTGTCGGTCTTTGCGCAGGATTGGGAGACCAGTTAAATTTCCACTGACCGTTCAAAAGCTTGTAATAAGGTGAAGATTCGTAGTTGTTCTGCAATGCCATCAGCTCCGAAGGATAAACCATTCCTGAAGCCCGGGGAACTTCTTTATTGATGGCAAACACCTCCGGATTCTCAATTTCCGAAGGTTGGGCCCATAAACCGGAAAACATCAGAAACGTAACAAGGGAAGATAAAAATGTCCTTTTCATAATTTGAAATTTGGTGAATTCGCTCGTCAGATTTTTTGAGATTTGACAATAGATTAAGAAAATCGTTAAAAGCACTAAAATATACTTTTATGGACAAGACCATTATTAAAAATCCTGCAAAAAGTAGCACTTTTTCACTCCTCCCTGATTTTCTGAATTCTACAGAAGTATCCCTTTAACGATCCCTGAATCATTAAGGTGCTGCTAAAAAAAGTCAGCAGCACCACATTTTGTTTTCTTTTCATTTTCCTTTTTGGCATCGCAAAAAAAAACGAAAACCCCGAATTAAGGTTTGTAAGGTTTTGGGTGGCCCAAAAAACCACAAAAACTATTTTTGGGTAGTCCGTTTTGTCCTGTCATCCAGCAAAAGCCAAGATTTCTGGTCATTGCGCTGGTGAGACAATTACTGGTGTCCGGTTAATTAGGGGCTGCTGAAAAAGTCAGCAGCCCCACTTTTAATTTCAGGTTGTTGT
>NZ_JADQBH010000291.1 GCF_016278715.1 Marinilabilia sp.
ATTGTCTTTTCGGGTGATTTTATAGGCCGATGATTTGGTGTTGAACGGACTTCCTTTTGCGCTAAAGATGGCTTCCCGGTTAACTTTGATCCAGCGTCCGATATTTTTCAGTATTTCATTTTCTACTTCTGCCGGAGATCCATCGGCTTTAAGCCCAATGTTTAAAGAATAGTTGCCACCGGCAGAGATTACCCGGACCATTTCTCTGACCTTTTGACGGGCTGTCAGGTTTAGGTCAGTTGTGGAGCCACCTTTTTTATACGCTCTTGTTTCAGGGAATGCTGATGCCAGCATATTCCATGGGATGTCGGGAGTATTCTCCGGAAAAGTATTGAAATCGGTTGCGATAAAATCACCCATGTCATTTCCAATGCCGTCACTAATCAGGCATTCGGGTTGTAACTTTTTTACCAGCTGGCGTATTTCCCTGCTTTGTTCCGGAGTATTTAAGCCTGAGTAGAAATAAATCTCAGACACTGGCCCGTATTTGGTGAGTAATTCTTCTATTTGGGTTAAATTGGTTTGGTGATGTGCATCCGTGACAGGTGTGTTGTGATTCACCGATATGGGGCCGGCTGCTGGCAGATGCCAGTTGCAGAGTGAAAAACTCAGGCTGAATTGAATGTTCCCGGCATTGCAGGCATCTGCCATTTCGTTAACAAGATCGCGATGGAACGGGGTAAAATCCAGTGAATTAAATTCGGTTGTGGCGGTTTCGAATATACAGAATCCATCATGATGTTTGGCGTTAAGGACGATTCTTCTCATTCCAATGTCACGGGCCTGATTCACCAAATCATTGGCATCCCATTTTGCTGGGTCGAATTCGCGTGTTTTTCTTTCATATTCTTCTAGTGGGATGCCTGCTGATGCCCAGATGTTTTCAGCCGGACCCTCAACGGTTTTGTTTCCCCACTCTCCTTCAAAAAGAGAATAGGCACCAAAGTGAACAAACAGCGACAGCTTATCAGATTGCCATTCGGTTGCTTTCTTTCGGAAAATTTGTGATTCCTGAGACTCTTTTTCTGGTGTTTTAATCTGTTTTTCCTCTTCAGAAGAAGAACAGGCGGAGACCATTATGGCAAGGATGAACGGAGTGTAGAGGCGGAGTCTGTATATCAGGCTTTTATAATGCATAGTGTAAGTGGTTGATTTTTCCTTGTCAAAGATAAGAAATCCTGTGTGATGGGAGATGAATCTGTTCTATAGATTTGAATTTTTGGATTTTGGTTTCAGGGTTCAGTCAAAAAAACATATTTTTTGACAAATTCTTCGTTGTTTTAGGGAGTGTAATAACCTTACTTAAAAAGTTTTGGCTTTGGCATGAAAGTATTATACACCCTGAAATTTTTCAATTCTCATTGACAGCAGATCAACTCCGGTGAAAAAAAATAAAAGCTTCGATTTCGACAGCAATATACCTTTTTATCCTACTCTCAAAGCAGATTAACAATTAAATCCTCTTTCGATACGTTTTATTATTGTAATTTCGTCAATTATTCAATTTGTAAACGATTATAGAATGTTTTCAATTAGGTCTTTACTGTTGATTGTTGCTGTTTCGTTGGTGTTTTCAATGAATGTCAGCGGGCAGTTTTCTGCTGATAATGTAACTGTTGCAGAAACCAATTATGCTTCCGGTACACCTAATGATGTTGTGTTTTGCTTCCCGGAAGGTGCTGCAATGACCGTTCAATACGATTACTCCGGAACCAATGTTTCTTATAACTGGTTTCAGCACAATGTGACAGACAACACCTGGGATAACCCGCTTTCTGTTTCGGGCAGCCAGTTGTCTGTGAATGTACAGGGAGGATACCGGGTTGTGGTTGAGGACGACCTGGGCGATGTGGTAGCAGATGAGAGATGTTGGGTTTACAATAGTCAGGCAATAGTCAATGTGGAATCGGAAATTACCTTTGATGACTGCTTTGGGGTGGAATTGGCCGCATCTGCTGATACGGTTCCTCTGATTTTTTATGATCCTGCTGACGGAACTTTTGGCGGGGTAAATTATAACCTTTCATTTGAATGGTCTACAAGGCCTCTGACTGACGAGACGCATACCGGAAAAAGTGTTAGTTTCGATGCTCCATTTGAGGATGTGGCCTTTGTTGGAACTGTTTCTGATCGTTTTGGGAATGCCCTTGAATCAACTGTTGATTACACCGCGATTGCTGTCTCTGCCGTGTTTGAGACTGATTTGAAAAAAGATACTGTATTAAACGAACGTCATTCTGAAGCACAAGGCTCTGCGCCCATTGAAATAAAATTTAGAGACACTTCCAGAGGTGCCGTGAATGCCTGGGAATGGACTTTTGGTAATTCCGGTCGTTCGATAGAGCCTAATCCGCTTTTTGTTTTTTCTGAAGCCGGTACAGACAGTGTATTTTTGAAGGTGGTGAACCGTGATTCCGGTTGCGAAAGCCTCAGCGAACCTTTTATTGTGAATGTTTGGGAGTCGGAGCTGGAAGTTCCGAATGTCTTCACCCCCAATGGGGATGGAATCAATGATGAGTTTAGAGTAGCCTATAAATCAATTAAAAATTTTGAGATGGTTGTATTCAACCGTTGGGGACGAAAGGTTTATGAGGGAAATGATCCTGCCAGGGGCTGGGATGGTAAAGTCGGTGGAAAAATGGGAGCACCCGGGGTTTATTTTTATTACATCCGTGGAGAGGGCTATAATGAAAATGAAGTGCATAAAGCAGAGGGGCCCGTGCACTTGATAAGAGGGAAGTAAATTAGTCAGTAGTTTTTTGTCAATAGTGAGGGTTTCATTTACTGACATCTCCAAGAAACTAAGCGATGTCTTTTAAATAACACATTGTTAGAGGATCATGGCTTTTGCTTAATAAAAGCACCTCATTCGCAGGACAGAAGGTGTGGCGGACTTTGATCCCCAGCTGTTAAGTCTGTTAGCAACTTAATTGAGGAACTAATATAATCGCATCCTTTTTCCCATTAATATGTTGTAATTGAACCGCATTGTGAGTACCAATCCGAAAGGATAAATGTTGGGGAATAATCTATTTATGACAGTATGGTCAGGTCCATGGAAGAGGCCAAATCTATTATTTTCCCGAACAACAATTATAAGAAAGAATTAAAGAATTAAAAAAATGCAAATAGAAAAAAACAAGGAATTGATTCGAATAGGAATATTTTATGATGGAAATTATTTCTTTCATGTAAGCAATTACTACAACTACGTACACAGTAAGCACAGCCGCATCAGCATTTCCGGTCTGCATGATTTTATTCGCAACAAAGTTGCTTCTGTGGAGTATGGCCCCATGGGATTTGCACATTGTCAGATTGTAGATGCACACTATTTCAGGAGTCGTCCGGGAGCAGCCGAGGCAAGTCAGAAAGGAAATCTTTTGTATTACGAACGGGTATTTGATGATATTCTAATGTCAGAGGGCATTACTACTCATTATTTACCTCTGAGAAACAATGCAAATGGAGGAACTCAGCGTTTCGACAAAAGTATTGACGTGTTATTGGCGTTGGAAGCTTTTGAGTCGGCTTTTCATAAGCGATTCGATGTGATTGTACTGATTGCTTCAGATAGCGACTATGTTCCCCTGGCACGAAAACTCAACTCTCTGGGAACCCGTATTATGTTGTTGTCATGGGATTTTGAGTATCGGGACGATTATGGGAACCACCGGGTAACCCGGACATCCCAGGACTTATTGAATGTAGTTACTTACCCGGTCTATATGGAGGAAATTATAAATGAACCGAAACCTGAAGAGGTGCCATTGGTGGAGAGTCTTTTTGTAAATCGGGATTCTTCTTCAAAGGGGGAAAATGTTATTGCAAAGGAAGTTGAAGAGGAACCCCTCGGTGATGATTATGAAGTTAGTACCGTCTTGTCAGTGAAATCAGGATACGGGTTTATAAAATATCCGCCTGAAAACCTGTTTTTTCACTATGAAGCGGTGGTGGGATGCGACTTTAATGATCTTGAACCCGGCGATCAGGTGAAATTCAGGATTGTGACCAACGAAAAGGGTGATGATGTGGCAATGGATGTGGAATTAACCAGCCGCGCCAATTAATGAGTTTTATCACTATTGTCCGGAGAAACCTTTTTTTGAAAAAAGATTGTTTCGCTTTGCTTGCAACGCAGTGACGTAATCTTAATATTTTAACCGGATACCAATGATATTATATTTAAATAAAAACCACCACGGTTTTGCCGTGGTGGTTTTCGTTTTTAACATTTTATGTTTGAGCCCGGTCTAAAAAGCATCTTTAATGTCAAACCCATTGTTACTGAAAGTTTTTTCGAAACCTCATTAGCAATTAGTTAGCTTTGGCGCAAGGACTTTCAACGCCTTGATTTTGCCAAAAAATAAACCTTTTTATACCAGCTTCAGGATTATCTCATCCAATGCCCGCTTTGGAACATGATGTATCTGTCCCTCGTCGCGCCAGTACTTAATGTCGTCGTCTTTTAAGTCTTCAATAACAACCTGTTCGCGTGGTTTTCCAAGTGCGATAACTTCAACAATTTTCAGGTGATTTGGAATGTTCAGCGCTTTGGAAAGCTTTAACCGGTCAACGGAGCCAATAATGCAGCCACCCAGGTTTTGTTCCACAGCACCTAGGAGAATGCTTTGAATAGCAATTCCATCGTCACAAAAATAATTATCAGAGATTTTTGTGTCATTCAGGACTACAATATATGCCGATGGTCTTTCTCCTTTTTTTGGGCCCTTCCAATTTTGAAAATATCCGGCCCAGGAGAGGTGCGGGAAGATTTTTGCGTTGGTGTCGGCATCGCAGGATATTAAGTACTTGAGTGTTTGGGCATTTCGTGCCGATGGAGAGAGACGGGCCAGGTCAACAAGCCCTTCCAGGATGTACTGAGGGATACTCTCTTCCTCATAGAAACGGCGATAACTTCTGTTACGCCGGATTAACTCTTTTAGGTTATTCATGTGTTCGGTTAATTTTAAATATCAACTCCGGGATTTTTCCCGGAATTGATAAACTTAATTGTTAGAATCGTTTCCCTACAATGTCCCAGTCCACACAATTCCAGAATTTCTGAATGTAATCGGGACGTCTGTTCTGGTAATCCAGGTAGTAAGCATGTTCCCATACATCGCAGGTCAGAATAGGCGTCATCCCGTTGCGAAGCGGATTTCCGGCATTGCTTTCTTTGATGAGCTCCAGTTTACCGTTTCCGTTTTTTACCAACCAGGCCCAACCAGAACCAAACAGAGTTGTAGCTGTTTTGGTGAATTCTTCTTTAAATTTATCGAAAGAACCAAACGCTTCGTCAATGGCTTGAGCCAGAGGGCCGGTGGGCGAATTGCCTCCCTTGGGCGAAAAAGAAGTGAAATAGAAGGTATGGTTCCATACCTGTGCACCATTGTTAAAGATACCGCCATCGGCCTCTTTAATAATGGTTTCCAAATCAGCATTTTCAAACTTTGTTCCCGGAATCAGGTTGTTCAGGTTGGTTACATAGGCCTGATGGTGCTTACCATAATGAAATTCCAGGGTTTGCTTTGAGATGTTTGGTTCTAATGCATCCAAAGCGTAAGGCAGTTGAGGAAGTGAAAATTTCATAATTCTATGTTTTTTGTTAGTAAATAAGTTTTTATTCGCGGGTATCAAAGATGTTTTTAGTGAGTGAGATGAAATAAATTGACAGTTCTAAACATCGTAATTTTGTTCTTTAACGCCTTGTAAATACTGCTAAAAGCGGGTTCTTCAATGAGTCTTAAGTAAATTAGGGCCAAAAGAACAAGTATATGACATCAGGTTTTTTTACACATAATGTTTTAGACCAACAAAATTGTGAACACAACATTCTGAAGATTCAGACCATTTCTTTTTTCAGGCAAAAGTGGTAAAGCGTCAAAAATGTGTTTTTTATACTGTTGTTTGCTAGGTTAAAAAAGATACAAAAAGTTTGATATGCCCTTTATGTTTTAAAATTAAACCTGTCCAAAAAGAAATGTTTTCAAGTTCTTACAATTCTTGCTTGGTGCTGACCTTGACCTTTTTGGTTCCGGAATTGGTTTTTGTTGGTTTTGGAAAATCAAAACCTTACAAAATCATTATCGGGATCAGGGTTTAAGGGATGGAATCCCTTTTCTGAAAAATGTTTAGGACACTATTGGTTCAAATTCTTATTGTCTTTTTATTTTCCTAATCAACTAGTATCCAGTTAAGGAGAAGAGATGGCTTCATTATGTTCGCAATGACAGGCGTTTCTATGAAGCAGTCTAAATCTTAACTTTTCATCTTCCCCGGTCATCAGAAGTTCATTCTGTGGTTTAAAACTCTTTCATCCGACGATCCTAACAAATATAATAAAAAAAATAAAGAATAATTTCCGCATTTTTTAATTTACGTGATGCAATTTTGACTTTGCAGGGGAAAAGGGGCTTGGCAACATGAATTGAAGATTCAGAATCAGAAAATTCGTTTTCTTTTGTTACGGTATTTTCCAGTATTACCTTGGTCTATGAGGGGGTTGGAGGATGCCTGGCAAGGGACTGCCGGTCGCTGACCGCGGTTTCGCAGGCTGAAGTTCTGATTAAATTCGAAAATGAGTGAGAGCTCATGTGCTCCGGCCGAATTCCAACCCAGGTTGCTGATGGTAATGTCGTAGCTGTAACCAAATCTGAGAGCTCCGTGACGATACGAGAAGGAAACCACAATGGCATCCTGATTGAATTTGGAGTCTGTGTCATTTCCAAATACCGGCAGTCCCCTGTACCATAGCCCGATTTCAAGCGGGTCGTTGAACCAATATGCGCCAATGTCGGCCTGATTAAACTGTTCCTGATGCTGGATTCTGAAGGTGCCACTAAAGGAACGATCTCCTTTTATTCTACGTCTTTGTTCTGTCCAGAAGTTAATTCCACCAAAGAATACAAACTTGCGGGGGAGTTGCATTTGTTCCCCCAGAAAGGAATAATTGGGTGTTGCCAAATGATCGGCCGTGACACCCAACCACATGGCCGGACTATAAAACAATACAGAGGATGCAAAATCTACGTATTCCGCCTGTTCGTTGGTTAGTTGGTCCCACGAACCGGAAGCACCACCTCCTATTTGCTCATCGGCAAAACGAAGTTTGCCGAAGTCGATAGAGCGACTTCCATAGGCAAACTGGAGAGCAGGGACTACCTGCCATTGCTCTGTGAGTTGGATGTTGTAGGAATATTGAAAGGCAGCATGTGTCGTGGTAAGACCTGCACTACCGGCTTTGTCCTGAATGAGGAGAAATCCCAGACCACTGTTAAATGAGTTGAAATAGTTATCGAAGGAAACGGCGTAAGAGGAGAAGGCTTTTTCGATTCCTGGCCACTGGTTCCGATAGTTCATTACCAGGCGCCCTCCATCGGTTGCTCCTGCAAAGGAGGGGCTCAGGTAGAGTGGGGAGGCATAAAACTGGGAGAAATGTAGATCCTGCCCTCCCATATTTGCACCTGACATTAGAGTGAGAATACTCCAGAAAAGAATATATTTGAATCCGCTAATCTGCATAATTAACCCGTGTTTTATCGTAGCAGCGTTACGTCGCCAGCTTTTTCAATTCTTCTTCCATCGCTGAAAGTTGCTGTTACCCTCCAGATATACACTCCCTGTGGGGCTAACTTTTCGCGGTAATAGCCATCCCATCCCTGGTTGATGTCGGTTGTTTCAAAAAGCAATTCGCCCCAACGGGAGAAAATCTGTAGTTTGTATTCCACAATACCTTTCTGCATGAATGGGTAAAACACATGATTGGTGCGTTCTCCATATTGGTATTGTCCGTTGGAGGGCCCGTTTTTGTTGGGCGTGAAGGCATTGGGGAAATCGATCTCTCCTCCTTGCTGTGCTTTTACCGCGTCGGGAATGGTAATTTCATCTGTGCAACCATCCGCATTTTCGACTCTTAAGGTCACATCGAAACTACCTGTGCTTTGGTATGTGTGAGTGGGCGAAAACTCTACCGATGAGTTGCCGTCTCCAAAAGACCACTCCCAGTAATTGGCACCCTGCGACTTGTTCAGAAAGGTAACCTGGTCATCAGGGATGTAAACTACTTTAGGTATAGGTTCAAAAATTGCTGTGGGAGTGTTAAATATCTCAACGGTAACATCTTCTGCGGTAATGGTTCCTCCTGGACCATAGGCGGTTAAGCGTACGGTGTAGGTGCCCGGAACCCGGTAAGTGTGTGTGGGTTCCTTTTCATTGGATGATTGGCCATCTCCAAACTCCCACAGGTAGGATGTGGCATCCAGGGTGTTGTTGTAAAAGGAGATGGGAAGTGGTGGACAGCCGCTTTCGTCCTGTCCATAATCGATAGCCGGAATCATGGGTGTAATAGAAATAAGTTCAGAATGGGTGGCTTCACAGAATTGGCTGTAAGCTCTGAGCATTATTTCATAATCTCCGGACCCTTCGTATTGGTGGGGTTGTGGATTGGTTTCTTCGGATGTTGTTCCATCTCCAAAAGACCAGGAATAATTCCACGCTCCCGGTGTTAAGTTGTTTACCGATACGGTTCTTTCGGGCATTTGCTGCACCATGGGAGATACTTCGAAATTGGTAGCTGGTGACGCGTGGACGGTTACCATGGCAGTGGCTTCTTCCAGACATCCAAAGGAGGAAGTACCGGTAACAGATATTTGGTAACTGATGGCATCGGGTGTATTGTTCTCAAAAATATGGGAGGTCTGATAATTTCCTGTTTCGGTGCTTCCATCGCCAAAGTTCCATGAATAGCTTTTGGCACCCGACTGGGTCAGCAGTTCCGTGGTGAGTGGTGCGCATCCTTCCTGTGGCGAAGCGGTTAGTTCTATATCTCTTACCGGATAGACAGTAATGTAGGTGGAATAATTATCGGTGCATCCATAAGAGTTTTCGACCGTTAGCTTCACCGGTAACGATTGAACGAAAGCTTCTGAATTGGTGAAGATGTGGGCAGGATTCTCTTCCGGGCTCGTTACGCTTCCATCTCCAAAATCCCAGGTGTAAGCGGTAGCTCCTGTGGTTTGATTGGTGAAGGTTACACTCAGAGGGGAGCAGCCGGCCAGTGCGGATGCTTCAAATAGAGCTTTCGGATTGGGATTAACGATGATTTGGTAGTTTTGGGTGTCGTTGCAGTTACTACTGTTTCTCGCCTCAAGTATGATGTCGAATGTAACGGGTTCACTAGTATTTGTCTGGAAAATATGTGTGGGATTTTCCTGAGTACTTGCTGTGCCATCTCCAAAACTCCACTGATAGGTATCCGCATTGAGGGAAGTGTTCTCAAAAGTAATCTCCAGTGGAGAACACGATTCTGTTTTAAAGGGAGCTACATCGGCTTCTGCCTGGGGAAGGAAATCAACAACCTGATTGACGCTTCCCGAGCAGCCATCACCAGAAGTTTCTGTCCATATGAAGGTGTATTGCCCCGGCATGTCAACGACGACTGGGGTTGTGGGGTTACCGGCATTAGTAAAAGTGACATTTCCGGGCCCGGCAGAGGTGGTCCAGATGCCAGTTCCAATATCAGGAATGGCTTCCAGATTTGTTGTTAAACCGCAAATTACAATGTCGTTTCCTGAGGTTGGGGTTGGACTTTCCGAGAAACTGATTGAAATAATGTCTGAATCGGTGCATCCATTCAATTCCAGATTCCATGATAATTCATACGTTCCATAAGTGTCGGTTGTGATGGTTGCTCCCGGTAAAGTGGCGTCGTCGAATGAGAGGCTGCCCGGTCCAGAAATTACCTGCCACAAACCAATTGCTGTGCCGAACTGGTTGCCATTAAGCTGGTGCGTCAGCGAGCAGACCTGCTCGTCGGGGCCGGCATCTGAAACGGGTTGTTC
>NZ_JADQBH010000060.1 GCF_016278715.1 Marinilabilia sp.
TGATACAGCAAGAATCCAGACTTAATGTTGCCGACAATAGTGGTGCCAGGGAGGTTCTCTGTATCCGCGTGCTGGGTGGTACCGGCCGCAGATACGCCTCAGTAGGCGACCGTATTGTGGTGACCGTAAAAAGTGCCCTGCCTTCAAGCGAAATGAAGAAAGGTACCGTTAGTAAGGCGGTAGTTGTTCGCACAAAGAAGGAAGTTAGGCGCGCCGACGGCTCTTACATCCGTTTCGATGATAATGCCTGTGTGCTTATTAATAATTTGGGCGAAATGAGGGGAACCCGTATTTTTGGGCCCATTCCCCGCGAACTTCGCGAAGGGTACATGAAGATTGTTTCATTGGCGCCTGAAGTGCTTTAATTTTAAAGAGTTAGAAAATCATGGGAAAATTACATGTCAAAAAAGGTGATACCGTTATTGTAAATGCCGGTGTCAACAAAGGACAGGAAGGAAGAATCCTGGAGGTCTTTCCCGAGAAGAAGCGCGCCATTGTGGAAGGGGTGAATATGGTAAGTAAACATACCAAACCCAATTCTGAAAACCCACAGGGCGGCATCGTCAAGAAAGAAGCCCCCATTCATATTTCCAATCTTAACCTGAAGGATCCCTCCTCAGGTAAAGCTACCCGTATTGGTCGTAAATTGGATGACCAGGGGAAGTTGGTTCGTTATTCTAAAAAATCAGGAGAGGAGATCAAGTAATGAGCTATACACCTACATTAGAAAAACAGTACAAGGAACAGATTGTACAGGCTCTTATGAAAGAGTTTGATTACAAATCTGTGATGCAGGTTCCCAAATTGGAGAAGATTGTTATTAACCAGGGTGTTGGCGATGCTGTTGCCGATAAGAAATTGGTCGACATTTCTGTGAAAGAGTTGTCAACTATTTCCGGACAGCAAGCTGTGCCCCGTTACTCGAAAAAGGATATCTCCAATTTTAAGTTGAGGAAGAAAATGCCCATCGCTGCCAGTGTTACCTTGCGGCGCGACAATATGTATGAATTTCTGGAACGTCTGATCCGTGTGGCTCTGCCCCGTATCCGTGATTTCAAAGGAATCAACAGTAAGTTGGACGGTAGAGGGAATTATACCCTGGGTATTGAGGAACAAATCATTTTTCCTGAAATAAATATTGATACCGTTAATAAAATTATGGGTATGAATATTACCTTTGTCACCTCAGGAAAAACCGATGAAGAAGCATTTGCTTTGCTTCGTGAGTTCGGATTACCGTTTAAAAACCTTAAAAAGAACTAGTTATATGGCAAAAGAATCCATGAAAGCCCGCGACCGTAAGCGGGATGCACTTATTGCCAAATACGCTGAAAAAAGGGCCCGTTTAAAGGCTGAAGGTGATTACGAGGGCTTGCAAAAGCTTCCTCGTAATGCATCTCCCGTAAGACAACACAACCGATGCAAGCTCACCGGTCGTCCTAAGGGATATATGCGTCAATTTGGTGTTAGCAGGATTACTTTTCGTGAGCTGGCTTCTTCGGGCTTAATACCCGGAGTTAAAAAAGCCAGTTGGTAAGGAGAGTAAGTGTTAAATATTGTCCCGGTAGCGGGATCAATTTAAACTTAAGAAGATGACAGATCCAATTGCAGATTACCTGACACGAGTCAGGAATGCCGTTATGGCAAAGCATAAGGTTGTAGAGGTACCTGCCTCCAATCTTAAAAAGGAGATGACCAAGATTTTGTTTGACAAGGGTTATATCCTCAACTACAAAATGATGGAAGACGGAAAACAAGGCATTATTAAAATCGCCTTGAAGTATGACGCCGCTTCCAAAGAATCCGCCATTAAAAAATTGAAGCGTGTTTCAACACCCGGTTTGAGAAAATATACCGGATATCGTGAAGTTCCACGCGTTTTGAATGGTTTAGGAATTGCGATTATATCCACTTCGAAAGGGGTTATGACTGATAAGGAAGCCCGCAACGAAAAAGTGGGTGGTGAAGTTTTGTGTTACGTATATTAAAAAGGAGGTTTAGTTATGTCAAGGATAGGAATAGTACCAATCAGCATACCTTCCGGAGTTAACGTAACGGTTAAGGACAGCTTGGTGACTGTAAAAGGTCCCAAAGGAGAACTTCATCAGAAGGTTGACCCTGATATGATCGTTGAAATTAACGACGGAAATATTGAAGTGAAAAGGCCCTCAGACGAGAAAAAGCACAAGGCCATGCACGGATTGTACCGCTCATTGATTAACAATATGGTTGTTGGAGTATCTGAAGGATACAAGAAACAGCTCGAGTTGGTAGGTGTAGGGTATCGTGCTCAAAACAATGGCCAGATACTGGAACTTTCGCTTGGGTATTCTCACCCGATTCACATTGAGTTGCCCAAAGAAATTATTGTTGAAGCTAAAACCGACCGAAAGAGCAATCCAACAATTACTCTTGAGTCGGCTGACAAACAGCTTCTTGGACATGTTTGTGCAAAATTGCGTTCATTGCGTAAGCCCGAACCATACAAAGGAAAAGGTGTTCGCTTCTTTGGAGAACAGGTTCGTCGTAAGGCTGGTAAGAGCGCAAAGGTTTAATCTGAGTAAATAAAGATATTTGATATGGCCTTTTCAAAACAAAATAGAAGACTGAAAATTAAAAAGCGGGTGAGGAAAAATATTTCCGGAACCGCAGAAAAACCCCGCATGTCAGTTTATCGCAGTAATAAACAGATATCTGTTCAACTGATCGATGATAAAAGCGGGAATACACTGGTGGCTGCATCTTCACTTTTGAAAGATATCGCTGCAGAGAGTAATAATAAATCCGACAAATCTGCTTTGGTAGGCAAAATGATTGCTGAAAGAGCCAAAAGTGCGGGCATCGAAAATGTAGTTTTCGACCGTAACGGGTATTTGTATCATGGTAGAGTTAAACAATTGGCCGATGCTGCAAGAGATGCCGGTCTTAAATTCTAAACATTATGGCTGGAAACAATAAAAAAGTTAAAAGTAATAACGATATCGAGCTTAAAGACCGTCTGGTTGCTATTAACCGTGTTACCAAAGTAACTAAGGGTGGACGAACCTTTAGCTTTTCCGCCATTGTTGTCGTAGGAGATGAGAATGGAATTGTAGGCTGGGGACTCGGTAAGGCCAATGAGGTGACAACTGCTATTGCGAAAGGTGTTGATGCTGCTAAAAAGAATCTGGTTCATGTACCGATTCTTAATGGTACCATACCTCATGAGCAGATTACTAAATTTGGCGGTGCACAGATTTTTATGAAGCCTGCATCTCATGGTACCGGTCTTGTTGCCGGTGGTGCGATGCGTGCTGTACTTGAAAGTGCCGGAGTGACAGATGTATTGGCAAAATCCAAAGGTTCTGCAAATCCTCACAACCTGGTGAAGGCAACCATAAATGCCCTGTGCGAAATGCGTGATGCCAAAACTGTTGCTGCGCAACGTGGCGTTACCCTGGACAAAGTTTTTAACGGATAAAACCCTTTAAAATGGCTAAAATAAAAGTTACCCAGGTAAAAAGTCGCATCAGGTGTACGCAACAACAAAAGCGCACTTTGGATGCACTTGGACTTAAGAAACTCAACGGTACCGTAGAACATGAGGATACTCCAAATATTCTGGGTATGGTTTGGAAAGTGCAACACCTTGTAAGTGTTCAAAAATAATTTTGGTTTAACGTTTTTATCGAAATAAATCATGGAATTAAATAATCTAAAACCCGCAAAAGGATCGACTCATTACAGGAGACGTCTTGGTCGTGGAACTGGTTCTGGTCTGGGTGGTACCTCCACTCGCGGACACAAAGGAGCCAAGTCGCGTTCGGGATATTCCAAGAAGGTAGGTTTTGAAGGCGGACAGATGCCTTTGCAGAGACGTGTTCCCAAATACGGTTTTAAAAACTTTAATCGTAAGGAGTACAAATCTATTAATGTTAGTACTCTGCAAGCATTTGTAGACAAGACCAACAATGCAGAAATAACTCCCGAAGCACTTTACAGTGCAGGGCTGATTGCAAAGAATGACCTTGTTAAGATCTTGGGAGATGGAGAGCTGAAAGCAAAAATCAATGTGAAAGCTCATGCATTCTCAAAATCGGCAAAACAGGCCATCGAAGCTGTTCAGGGAACTGCTGAAGAATTATAGACACACAACACTGGCCCTCACCTCTTGTGAGGGTCATTGTTTGTCTGTTAATATAGAAAATTACACTCATGAAGTTTATAGAAACCATTCGAAATATCTGGAAGATTGAAGACCTCAAGTCTCGTATTTTGACAACCATCGGTTTTATTCTTATTTACCGTTTGGGGTCTTTCGTTGTAATTCCGGGTATTGATCCAAATCAGTTGGCCAATCTTGAGGCCCAAACCAGCAGTGGTGTACTGGGACTGTTGAATATGTTTTCGGGAGGAGCTTTTTCCAATGCTTCTATTTTTGCATTGGGAATTATGCCCTATATCTCGGCTTCTATTGTTGTGCAGTTGCTTGGTATGGCCATTCCTTATTTTCAACGTTTACAGCGTGAGGGTGAAAGTGGACGAAGAAGAATCAACCAGATTACACGTTATCTGACTGTTATTATTCTGTTGTTTCAGGCTCCCGGTTATATAGCCAACCTTCATGCTCAATTACCCGGTTCAGCATTTGCTGCCTCTGGATGGGGATTTACATTGACTTCTACCATTATTCTTACTGCAGGGTCAATGTTTGTGATGTGGCTTGGAGAGCGGATTACCGACAAGGGGATTGGCAATGGTATTTCATTGATTATCATGATCGGAATTATTGCTCGGTTGCCTTTTGCACTTATTGCAGAATTTGTTTCCCGACTTGAAGAGGGTGGTGGCCTGGTAATGTTACTAATCGAGTTTGTGGTTCTTTTCTTTGTATTTGCAGGAACGATTCTTTTGGTGCAGGGAACACGACGTGTACCCGTTCAGTATGCCAAAAGAATTGTAGGAAATAAACAATATGGCGGTGTTCGTCAGTATATCCCGTTAAAAGTTAATGCAGCAGGGGTAATGCCTATTATCTTTGCCCAGGCAATTATGTTTGTGCCTATTACACTTGCCGGCTTTGCCGATAGTGAAACAGCCACCGGTTTTGCCGCTACATTTGCCGATTTTACCGGATTCTGGTATAACTTCACATTTGCCTTTTTGATTATAATATTTACCTATTTCTATACTGCAATTACTATCAATCCGCAGCAAATGGCTGAAGATATGAAACGCAATGGTGGTTTTATTCCGGGTGTTAAACCAGGTAAGAAGACCATGGAATTTCTGGATTCCGTAATGTCTAAGATTACATTACCGGGTTCTATTTTCCTTGCTATTGTGGCTATTCTTCCCGCATTTGCGATGTTGGCCGGAATTGACCAGACTTTTGCTCAATTTTATGGGGGTACTTCATTACTGATTCTTGTTGGAGTCGTACTTGATACCCTTCAGCAAATTGAGAGTCACCTGCTGATGAGACATTATGATGGATTGATGAAATCCGGACGTATTAAAGGACGTACCGGTGGTGGAGCTGCCATGTATTAAAAGAGGGACTGTTTGACAGAATGATATATTTGAAGACAAAAGAGGAGATAGAGTTGCTTCGGGAGAGTAACATGTTGGTGGCTAAAACCCATGGTGAAGTTGCCAGATGGGTTCAACCCGGGGTGACAACTCTTAAACTGGATGAAATAGCAGAAGAGTTTATCAGAGATCATGGAGGTGTTCCTGCTTTTCTGAATTATCAGGGATTTCCTAATTCTCTTTGCACATCCGTTAACGACCAGGTGGTTCACGGAATTCCTAATAAAAAACCATTGAAAGATGGAGATATTGTTTCCGTGGATTGTGGTGCCTTGCTTAACGGTTTTTATGGCGATTCAGCCTATACCTATTGTATTGGGGAAGTGGATGAGGACATAAAAAAGTTGTTGGAAGTCACTAAGGCCTCCTTGTATAAAGGAATTGAACAAGCTGTTGATGGCAAACGGATTGGTGATGTTGGTTATGCTGTTCAATCATATTGTGAAGACAACGGTTTCTCAGTTGTACGTGAAATGGTTGGTCATGGAGTTGGCAAAAACTTGCACGAATCTCCTGAGGTGCCCAATTATGGACGCAGGGGAAACGGAGTCAAGCTAAAGGAAGGAATGGTGATTGCTATTGAACCAATGATAAATCTTGGGAAACGGCATATTATTCAGGAAGCCGACGGCTGGACGATTCGGACGAAGGATCGGAAGGTTTCTGCTCATTTTGAGCACACTGTTGCAGTGGGGAAAAATGAGGCAGATATATTATCTAGTTTTAAATTTGTCGAAGAAGTATTACATTTGCAGTCTGAAAAATAAAAAGATACACATTTTATGGCAAAACAAGCTTCTATAGAACAAGACGGTACTATTATCGAAGCACTTTCCAATGCTATGTTTCGTGTAGAGTTGGAAAACGGGCACGTAATAACAGCCCACATTTCCGGTAAGATGAGGATGCACTACATCAAAATTTTACCGGGTGACAGGGTCAAGGTGGAAATGTCGCCCTATGACCTTACAAAGGGAAGAATAAGTTACAGATACAAATAATTTTCAAATTATAGAGACATGAAGGTAAGAGCATCTGTTAAAAAGCGCAGTGCCGACTGTAAGATTGTACGGCGCAAAGGTCGCTTATATGTGATCAATAAGAAGAACCCGAAGTTTAAACAACGTCAAGGATAAAATTTTACGAATATGGCAAGAATTGCAGGAGTTGATATTCCTACGCACAAAAGGGGAGAAGTTTCTCTGACCTATATTTTTGGGATTGGACTAAGTACCGCCCAAAAAGTGCTTGACCAGGCCGGTGTAAGCCGTGAAGCTAAGGTCAATGAGTGGACTGATGAACAACTGACTAAAATCCGTGAGATTATTAGTTCAAGCATCACTACTGAAGGAGAACTTAGATCTCAGGTTCAGCTTAATATTAAGCGTCTGATGGACATTGGTTGTTATCGTGGAATCCGTCACCGGATTGGTTTGCCTGTAAATGGTCAATCAACCAAAAACAATGCCCGCACACGAAAAGGCAAGAAGAAAACTGTTGCTAACAAGAAGAAATAATTAAGTGAATTATGGCAAAAAAGACGGGAAGTCAAAGGAAGAAAGTTGTTAAGGTGGAAGCTGTGGGACAAGCCCACATCCATTCTTCGTTTAACAACATTATTGTTTCTCTGACCAACAACAATGGTCAGGTTATCTCGTGGTCCAGTGCCGGTAAAATGGGGTTCCGTGGTTCTAAAAAGAACACACCCTATGCAGCTCAAACTGCTGCCAGCGATTGTGCTAAAGTTGCACACGATATGGGTCTGAGAAAAGTGAAAGTATATGTGAAAGGTCCCGGTAATGGTCGTGAATCGGCTATTCGTTCGCTCCACTCTAGTGGTATCGATGTTACCGAGATTGTTGACGTGACCCCACTTCCGCACAACGGATGTCGTCCTCCAAAAAGAAGAAGAGTTTAATTGTTTAACTAGTTGTTAACCATAAATTTTTGGTCTTGAGTTTTGAATAAGGTGGGTTATATATATTATAAACCTCCTCTCTATAATCTTGCGGCTGTCATATTCATCATTTGAAATCAAAAATTTAAAATCAAAAATTTAGTAGAATGGCTAGATATATTGGTCCCAAAACCAAAATTGCCCGTAAATTTGGGGAATCCATTTATGGACCCGATAAATATTTCGAAAGAAAAAATTATCCTCCAGGACAACACGGTAACTCACGTCGTCGTAAGACGAGTGAATATGGTGTTCAGTTGAAAGAAAAGCAGAAAGTCAAATATACCTATGGCTTGCTCGAAAAACAGTTTCGTAACTTGTTTAAAAAAGCAAGCAATAAAACAGGTATTACCGGTGAAATCCTGCTGGGATTACTGGAATCCAGACTTGACAACGTTGTTTACCGCATGGGCATTGCCCCAACGCGCGCGGCTGCCCGTCAGCTTGTGTTGCACCGTCACATTACTGTAGATGGTCAAATTGTAAACATTCCTTCTTATACTTTACGTCCAGACCAACTCATTGGTGTTCGTGAAAAATCAAAATCTCTGGAAGTAATTAGTACTTCTTTGGGTAATTCAAGTGTTCAGAAATTTTCCTGGCTTGAGTGGGATGATAATACCATGCAGGGTAAGTTTATCAATGTTCCTGATAGATCAGAAATACCCGAAAATATTAAAGAACAGTTGATCGTTGAATTATACTCTAAATAATTAATTCTTATGGCAATATTAGCGTTCCAAAAACCTGACAAAGTCATCATGCTCGAGGCTGACGACAAATTCGGTCGCTTCGAATTTCGTCCTCTTGAGCCGGGATATGGTATTACTGTTGGAAATGCCTTAAGAAGAATCTTATTGTCCTCACTCGAAGGATATGCGATAACAACTGTGAAGATTGAGGGTGTTGACCATGAGTTCTCAAGCATCCCAGGAGTAGTTGATGATGTTAGCGAGATTATTCTGAACCTTAAACAGGTCAGGTTTAAACAAACAGTAGAAGATCACGACCAGGAAAAAATCGCTGTAAAGGTGACTGGTAAAGAAACTCTCACTGCCGGTGATTTTAACCAGTTCTTAAACGGATTTGAGGTTTTGAATCCTGAATTGGTGATTGCTCACATGGATTCTGATGTGAAATTTCAGATGACACTGACTATTTCCAAAGGTCGTGGATATGTTCCTGCTGCCGAAAATCAGAATTCTGAACAGGAAATTGGTACTATTGCCATTGATTCTGTATACACTCCTATTCGTAACGTTAAATACGACATAGAGAATTACAGGGTTGAGCAAAAAACCGACTACGAGAAACTTGTTTTTCAGATTCAGACTGATGGCTCTATTCATCCTAAAGATGCATTGAAAGAAGCTTCAAAAATCTTGATTCATCACTTTATGTTGTTCTCCGACGAAAAGATTACTCTTGATTCGGAAGAGAAATCCAGCGGTGACGAATTCGATGAAGAAGTGCTGCACATGCGTCAGATGCTTAAAACCAAACTGGTTGACATGGATCTTTCGGTTCGTGCCCTTAATTGTCTTAAGGCTGCAGATGTGGAAACTCTTGGCGAGTTGGTCCAATATAACCGAAACGACTTGTTGAAATTCCGGAATTTTGGTAAAAAGTCGCTTACCGAGTTGGATGACCTCCTAGATAATATGGGGCTAAACTTCGGTATGGATATTACGAAGTATAAATTAGACAAGGAATAATTGCAATGAGACATAGAAAGAAATTTAATCATTTAAGCCGCACAAGTGCTCATCGTAAGGCCATGCTTTCAAACATGGCAAGTTCTCTTATCATTCATAAGAGAATTAAAACTACTTTGGCCAAAGCCAAGGCACTACGTATGTACGTTGAGCCGCTTATCAATAAATCAAAAACCGATAATACGCATTCTCGTCGTATCGTTTTCAGTCATCTTCAAAACAAGGAAGCTGTTTCTGAACTCTTTCGTGAGATTTCCGAGAAAGTGGCTAGCCGCCCAGGTGGTTATACCCGCATTTTGAAGCTTGGTAATCGTCAGGGAGATGCTGCCGAAGTTTGCTACATTGAGTTGGTTGACTATAACGAAAACATGCTTTCCGATTCTTCAGGTGCTGCTAAGAAAAGTACAAGAAGAAGTCGTCGCGGCAGCAAAAAAGCTACAGCTGAAACTACTGCAGCTGCTGCACCTGCCGAAAAAGCTGCTGCGCCTGCTGCTGAAGAAACGCAGGAAAGCAAAGCTCCTGAAGCCGGAGAAGAGAAAAAAGAAGAATAAAACAGATGAGCTCTCATTTGATTTAAAAGTTCTTAAAAAGG
>NZ_JADQBH010000003.1 GCF_016278715.1 Marinilabilia sp.
CTGGAAAAGCAACGGCAAGCGGCATTTCTTTATATACCGAAGCATCTGTAGCATATAAAGTACGAACCAGCTCATCAGTAAATATGTTGCCTTTAAGATTTGTGGAAAGTTTCTTTAGATGATCAGTCATCACAATGATAATTATTAAAAATTGATGAATTCAATTACCTTTCAAGCAAGCAGGGCCTGCCGAAAATTCAGCAGGCCCTGTTTTATTGTGTATCAGGAAATCAAGACTTTTGAAGAAATGTCCCGAAGATTATTCTATACAAAAGATGATACCTAAACTTTCTCTTCCGACAAAGCAGCAACAATTTTCTGTTCCAGTTCTTCGGCAAGTTCAGGATTGTCACGAATAACATCTTTTACCGCTTCACGTCCCTGCCCAAGTTTGGTCTCTCCGTAGCTAAACCACGAGCCGCTTTTCTTAATCACATTATGCTCAACACCAATATCAATAATCTCACCAATTTTGGAGATTCCTTCTCCGTACATGATATCAAACTCGGCCTTACGGAACGGAGGTGCTACCTTATTTTTCACAACTTTTACGCGGGTATGGTTACCAACCACTTCATCCCCGTTTTTCAACTGGGTAACACGGCGAATATCCAAACGTACCGAGGCATAAAACTTCAGTGCATTACCACCGGTGGTCGTTTCGGGGTTACCGAACATCACACCAATTTTTTCACGCAACTGGTTTATGAAAATACAGCAGGTATTTGTTTTACTGATGTTTGATGTCAATTTGCGCAACGCCTGCGACATAAGACGAGCCTGAAGTCCCATTTTGTTTTCGCCCATCTCGCCCTCAATCTCAGCCTTAGGTGTTAAAGCCGCCACTGAGTCAATAACCACCAGGTCGATGGCAGAAGAACGAATCAGCTGATCGGCAATTTCCAGCGCCTGCTCACCGTTGTCGGGCTGCGAAATCAAAAGATTTTCCACGTCAACACCCAGTTTCTGAGCATAAAAACGGTCAAATGCATGTTCCGCATCAATAATAGCAGCAATCCCACCCAGTTTTTGTACTTCGGCCATGGCATGAATAGCCAATGTTGTTTTACCGGATGATTCGGGACCATAAATCTCAATCACACGACCGCGGGGATATCCACCTATCCCCAATGCCCGGTCAAGACCAATAGAACCGGATGAAAACGAGGGCACATTATCTGCCACCGACTCACCCATCCGCATGATGGCTCCTTTACCATAAGTCTTATCAATTTTGTCCATCGTAAGCTGAAGAGCTTTCAGCTTCTCGGCATTCACTTTCTTGGCTTCCTGTTGTTTCTTATCCGTTTTTTCTTGTTGTTCGGCCATACTATATTTCTATTTTTTTACGGTTTTATTATCAGAATTGATTGCAGAAGGTATTCAAACCACTCAAAAACAGCATTTAAAAAATCACTCTGCCTGGGTTTTCACCGATAAAGATAACCATAAAAATTAAAGGTAGCCTCTAAAAATGCAAACTTCTGCGTTACCCCAAAATTTTAAAATCCTCATCCCAACGAATCAGGACTACGGGTCTTAAAACTTCTTGCACCATAAATTTTTCTATTCTTAGAAATTCCCTAAAGATTCAACTCAGTAAAAATCTGTTCAGAGTGTTCTTTAGTATTTACTTTTTTAAAAACCTTCTCTATCACTCCCTGCTCATCGATCACAAAAGTTGTGCGAACCACACCCATGTATGTTCGCCCATACATCTTTTTCTCCGCCCACACGCCGTATTTTTCCATTATTTCTTTATCGGTATCAGCGATGAGATCAAATTTCAATCCGTGCTTATCGATAAACTTACGGTGCGATGCTTCACTGTCCGGACTTACGCCAATTATTTTGAATCCTTTTTCAGCAAACTGCTCAAGGTTGTCATTCAAATTGCAGGCTTCAGCGGTACATCCTGAAGTATTGTCTTTAGGATAAAAATAAAGCACCACTTTCTGACCTTTAAAATCATCAAGTGAAAGCTCTTTTCCATCCTGATTTTTTCCTGAAAATAAGGGTGCTTTTTGTCCTTCTTCTAATTGTGCCATAATAACAATGTTTTAAATTCAATTAAAAAACAGCAGGCACCCCGATTTGTTTAGCTTTTTGCTATTAAAACCGAATTCCAAGCATTCCTCTAAAACCGGAGAGGGTAACATCACCCTGATTCATGATGCTTAAATTCTGGTACAAGGCAGCACTGGTATTATCTTCAGGTCCCGGAAACAGGATGTCCTGCTTTTCTTTAAAAGGATCGTTGCCGGGGAAATAATATCTTGCTTCAAAGAACAGATGAGAATTACGTCCCGGGAAAGCCACGCCAAGGCCAACGAAAGGCATAATAAGGTTGTCCACCTCAAGATCTGCAGCATCTACCCACTTAGGATAATCATTGTAAAAACCCCTGTCGGGCAGATTATCCACCAACAAATTGTATTCCTGATAAAAGCCATGGTGAGAGAACATCCCCTCCTGCTCATAAGTACTTTTCACAGGAATGCGATATTCGGCACCCGCCTCAGCAAAAATATCCCATCTGCCGGCAGAGTAAAATCCCCGTACCAGAAGAGGAAATTCAGCCCAGGTATATTTCTGAGTTTCCACCACATCGGTGGCGGAAACTCTTTTCTCATAAATATCACCTTCATTGTCAACCCAGGGCATGGTAGCCGAATATTCTGCAACACTTCCTTCGGTGGTTTGCAGAGAAAGACCGGCACCCGTTGACAACTCCAGCCATTTTACTATCCTGAAATTAAAAGCCACTCCGCCTCCAAAGGAAAGAAATGGATCCAACTGAACAGATGAATTGGAATGAGTCCATTCAAACATTCCTCCATGCACAAAGATAGTGGTGGAAAATAGTCTTAATTCAGAAGCAGTTTCGCTCTGATTAAAACGAGAGTTTTCATTTAAACTGTTATTCTCAACATTTAAAGTATCAGCTGTCTGATTGCTCTGCCCTTTAACTACCAGATTAAAACTCATAAACAGTAGTACTGAAAAAACAACTCCTTTTATGTGCAGAGAAGAAATAATATATTTATACATAGTCTCGGGTATTGTTTCAAAAAAATAAGGAGTAAAAACAGACAGTTGCCGGTTCAATGACCAAACAACTGCCTGAGAAAATTCTATTCAATAATCAGTTTCTTGTTTTCAATGAAACCATCGTTATACTCAATCTGCAACAAGTAAACACCACTGCTCAGATCAGTATCTTCCAACTGCAGAATACTGCTTTCACCAAATTCCCGGTCAATCAGTAATCCGCCTCTCATATCATAAAGCCTTATTCTGGATTGTTCTGACACCACAGGAAGGAAAATATCAACAGGATTTCCTGCAACCACGGGGTTTGGCGAAACAACAGCCGATTTCAAAGAAGCACTCTTCAACGGTTCCACTTCTCCATAAATCAGACATTGAGATGCATTATCAAACGCCCTTACTGTTAAATCTCCATAACCCATTGACTTCACATCTACATATTGCTTTTGAGAAACCTCTTCCCCATTAAAATACCATCTGAACTCAGATAAGTTCCCGGATGAATTGTCCACGAAGAAAACAGTGTTCCATTTCGGCTCGGGAACTACCAGCTCGGTTCCGGCTTTGTACTGAAGATTGAGCGTAACCTCATCAGAGGAACCACACCAATCGTTGACAACAATAGTATAAGAACCAAGGCTCTCTGCCATCACCGATTCAATAAACAGCGTGTCTGAATCTTGAGCAATGACTTCCTGATCATTGTAAGACCAGGAATAATCCATCGCATCACCTTCTATGCCAACACCCAAAGAAACTGAGGCCCTTGGACAAACCGCAACATCCGAATTTTCAACAGATAAAACAACCGGGACACAGGCTCTGGTGGAAAAATCATATTCCACAAACCACTGGACAATCTTGTCATTGTTGGCCAATGTAACCTGACCTCCAGGTAATTCCAAATGATAATCAGTGGAAGTCTGAAGTCCGGGATGCGATATAATCAACACGGATGGATCTTCCTGGGACACTTTTAGTTCTGCATCCACAACAGGGTTTATTAAAGGTGAAACAGTCGTATCAATCGCGATAGGCTGATTAAAGCGAATGGTTATTGAATTAATAAAATCCGTGAGTCCATCGGTATCAACAGAGCTTTCCACAATTTCCAGTTTTCCGTTTTCTGTGGCTTCAAAAGCCCCCATGTCGGTGTTGATCCAATGGGTACGGGAATTTTTAGCCAGGTCATAACCAAAGAGTCCGGAGAACCATTCATTGTTACCCTGTTCAATACAGGGAGAGAACTCCTTCAACGAATAATCACGGTTCTCAGGATCGGTCCACATTGGTTCATAAGAAATATTCTCCTCTCCTTCGTACCCTCCTTCAACGCAAGAATACACCACCTGAGAAGCATTATCTGAAAATGCTCCGTTTTCGTTGGCATAAACAATACTGTTTTTCACATCAAAATATCCGTACAATCCGCCGGTGTTGGTGGCCCTGTTGTGAGCAACCGTACAACTCAAGAGTTCCGGCTGAGAGTTTTCATCGGCATAGATGGCACCTCCATTCCCGGAAGCCTCATTGTCATGGAACAAAACATTAAAAAAGCGGGGACTTGATCCATCATTGTAAACAGCACCGCCGTCATCACCCATATTGTTACGGAAAACAGAAAACTCGACAGAAGGTGAAGCATTCACATTGTAGATGGCACTTCCTGTCGCATCTTCAAAAATGAATCCTTCAATAACGGCTCCCTGTTCGAGCGGAGTACCAGCATCAAACTCATTTCTAAAAAGATGAATACTATTATCAGAATCATCACCGTCAACACCAATATCACCGCTCAATATGACAGGATGTTCCACATGATTTCTATTCAATGCGTTGGATTCATCACCTGCCAACCCACCGTAAATGATCATTCCCTGTTTGAGCGAAAGGGCCTGTTCACGTTCCGTTTGCGTAACATTATTGGGGTCGGCGGGAGTTACAGGATAGTATTTTCCTTCAGCTACCCAAATTTCATCACCCGGTAAAGCAAAATCAAGGGCTTCATGCAAAGTCCCAAAAGCATCATCCCATGAAGCTCCTGTTGTTCCGGTACTACCCTCTTTTACCTTAATGGTGTAATCATGACCGATGTAGAAGGTGGATGGCTCAGACCAATTGACATGATCACCGTAATCCAGTCCAATGGTCCATTGATAAGCGGAACCATACTCCAGATCACCAATAATTGTGCTGTTATTGGTTCCATCAATACCGCTACGTGCACTGAAAGGACCATCTTCCAGGAGATTATCCTCATCACCAACTTTCCACAATTTCATCTGATACTCAAATTCGGAAGGAATGTTGGTCTGTGGTTCTATCGTACCGTCTGATATTCCCCAAACAAGATTTAGCATCATCAACATACTGTATTCCTTCGTCCCGCTACCTCCATTGGCAGGAGCTACAGGTTGAATTTGCAGGTATTCAAACGGGCCAATATCCACCTTATCCCCGAAAATCCGGTCAAAACCTGCAAAATCGGTTAATACTTCATCAGAAACCTGGGCATTATCTCCTGCATTAATAGCAGGCGATCCATATTGCAAATGGAAAATATCATTTTCAGCATCCACAAAAAGAGGATCTTTCGCAATGTTTCCATTGGAACCGTCAGCATCCGAAAAAACAGAGTGTTCAATTCCGGTAGTGAAAGTAAAATCAGAATCGGATGAAGCCTGATTGTTCCAGGCAATGGAATTATTAACCTCCACAGAAACCCAGTTGTTCTTATAGATAGCTCCACCTATGTCGGTTGTTGTATTTCCATACCACAAGCAGTTATTGAAAGTAGCACTAGAAGCTGCCATTACTGCCGCTCCTGCTGATGCAGCACTGTTATTTACAAACAACACATTAGAAAACGTGGGATTACTACCATTTTCTGTATAAACAGCTCCTCCCCACCTGTCAGCCTGATTGTCTCTCAACCAGATATTTCTCAACTCAGGAGAAGACCTGCGAATATATACACCACCTCCATCGTACTGAGCTTTACCTTTTTCTATGATAAAACCATCCACAACATTATCCTCAAATAGGCGGTCCTCAGTCCCCCTGATTCTCACAACATTGTAACTATTGTCATTCACATCTCCTTCCACGCCAATGTCTCCACTGAGTATTGTTTCGTTGGCCATCCAGTCACGCTCCTCCACAGAAGATTCGAAACCGCCAAAACCACCATAAAGTTTCATACCATTTTTTAATTCAAAGGTGGCATTTCTCTCAGAACCATCAGTAGGTTTATATGTTCCGGCCGCGACCCAAACCTCATCATTCTCAATGGAAATAGCCATTGCATCTTTGAGATCCATTGCATCCAGCCATGAAGTACCATTGCCTCTTGCTCCGGGTTTTACATATAGTGGATGATCACGGTAAACCGTAAAGGTTCGACTCTCTGACCAGTTTGTAAAACCGGTATTCTCCAGACTACCAACACGCCATGAAACCTCATCGGCTGGTTGAAAGCCGGTCAGTTCTGTTTCTAAATCAGCCAGGTTTTCAAGCAGTTGTGGCTCACCACCATTAATGATATACTCAACCGCAAATCCGTTAATATTGTTGGGGATAGAGTCATTCCAACCCCATTCAAGGGTAGTTGATGTAATGTCGGCCTCAAACCAGGATTTATCCGCAGGACTCACAAGAGTTGGAGTAATAACCCATCCTTCTATGGCGCCAATATCCACAGTATCTTCCTCTACTCTGAAATTACCATAGTAGTCGGTTACCAACCAGTCGGGAAGGTTTTCGGTGCTTACTGCATTAATGGCAGGACTACCCTCTTTTAATCTGAAATCATTATTCGAAGGATCGACAAAATCCGGATTTTGGGAAATATTACCATCTCCACTATAACCTCCGCTGTAAATGGAATTGGTAACATCAACCATATATGTAAAATCATTATAGGACCATTCAGCAACATTCCCCAAGGCAATAGAGTTATTTACTATTGCATTATCACTATAAACAGCCCCACCATAAGCACCAGAAATATTTCCATACCATAAACAGTTGTAAAACTTCATAATACCAAGACTATAAACTGCTCCACCATCATTTCCTGATTCATTTTTTGTGAATATTACGTTTCCATATTGAGCATGGCTTTCATTATCTCCATAAACAGCTCCGCCATCGTCAAGGGCATAATTATCTCGCAACCAAACATTTCTTACAATCGGAGAAGCCCACTCCAATAGGAGACCACCACCGTCCATATATTGTTCATCGGCATAACCTTTTTCAATTACCAGCCCGTCAACCACTGTCTTAAGTGTGATTGGCGCTGCCTGGCTACCAATCATCTGGAGAACATGATAGCTATTATCAGTATCTACTCCCTCTTCCCCGATATCTCCACTCAGAATAGTCTGATTTTCAACCAAATTTCGTTCGGCAAATGTCGTTTCGGTTCCGGCAAAACCTCCAAACAGTTTCACATTCTCCTTTATTTCAAAGGAAATATTTCGATCGTCTGTATCGGTCGGTTTGTAAGTTCCAGCTGCAACCCAAATAGAATCACCAGCCACAGACACATCCAGTGCATTCTGAAGATTTGTTGCCGAAGTCCAGGAAGAGCCGTCTCCCGTTCCATCAGGAACGACAAACAAAGGATGACCTCTGTAAATAGTGAATAAAGAACTTAATGACCAGTTGAAAAGTTCATTATTATCTTCATAAGCAACTCGCCATTTAACCGAATCGGTTGGGGAAATTCCATTAAGTGTAAACTGTTGTTCTGCAATATTATCAATCAGCATCGTATCAAGACTGTTAACAATGTACTCCAGTTTATATGCTGATATATTTTCAGAAACCGAGGCATCAAGGCTCCAATCCAAAACAACCTCACTATTCTCGTTGAGGAAAATAACTGAACCATCTTCCGGTGACTCCAATACTGGAACAATCACAAAGCCTTCTGCAACTCCTATATCTATGGTATCCTCAAGAACTCTTGCATTTCCAAAATAGTCTTCTGTCAACCAGTCAGGCACAACATCCGCCTTTCCATTATTGATGGCAGGACTATTCTCTGTTAAACGGAAATCTGAATTGTCACCATCCACAAAGTCCGGGCTTTCAGAAAGATTACCACCTGAATTTGAGGAATTTAGGTAAATGGAATTATTTATAGTATAAGACCCTGAAAAGTCGTTACTTCCATTTTCAGCTTGATTGTTCCAGGCAATTGAGTTGATGATAAACATATTGCCCCGGGCAGCGCCGCCCCAGTAACCTGAATAATTATCATACCACAAACAATTATAAAATTTAAACCCACTATAAGAATAAACAGCACCGCCATCATCCCCGGATTCATTGTTTGTAAATATCACATTGCCAAACTCAGCCCGGCTTTCTGAATCTCCATAAACAGCACCTCCGTCATCGTAAGAAAAATGATTCCTAAACCATACATTTTTTACAACAGGTGAGGCCCAGAAGAGAAACAAACCACCTCCATCATTGGAAGAACTGCTATCTGCATAACCAGCCTCTATCACAACTCCATCAATTATGGTTTTGGCAGAAACAGGTTTTTCTGAAGTTCCGATCATTCTTACCACCTGATAAGTATTGTCTGTGGCAACCTCAGTCTCGCCAATATCCCCACTCAGAACAGTGCGGTTGATGTTCCAGTTACGTTCATCAAAAGAACTTTCGGTTCCGGCAAAACCGCCATACAGTTTCACATTATCTCTCAATTCGAAAGAGATACTCCGGTCGGCAGTGGTTGTTGGAGTATAAATACCGGAAGCTACCCACAACGAATCACCCGGAACGGCTGTAATTAAAGCATCTATTAAATCGATACCATTTTCCCACGAAGAACCATCTCCGGTACCACCGGATGTCACAAATACCGGACGTCCTCTTCCAATAAAGAATGAAGAACTGGACGACCAGGTGGTAAATCCTTGCTCATCGATGTAACTGACACTCCAGGATACAGTGTCTTTAGGCTGAAAACCACCGATTTCATATTGCTGCTCGGCGATCTCTTCAATTATTATCGTATCACTATTAACGATATACTCCAGTTGAAACGCCGAAATGTTTTCCAAAACCGATGCATCTTCAACGGTCCATTCAAAGAGAACAGTCTCATCGCTGCTAATATGATAAACAGAATCCGGCGAAGGAGATAACAAAGTTGGAACAACCACTCCACCTTCTGCAATTCCAATATCAAGAGTATCCTCAAGAACACGACTGTTACCATAGAAATCCGAAATCAACCAATCCGGCAAGTAGTCGTTATTTCCGGAATTTATGGCCGGGCTACCCTCCTTCAGCCTGAAATCTGCTTTTTCAACGGAAACAAAACCGGGTTCCTGGTCAAGATTACCATTCTGATCAACAGCATTGTTAAAAATGGAATAGAAGGAAGAGACTCCATAACGGAAATTATCATATCCCAATCTTGCCTCATTATCCCAGGCAATCGAATTGTACACCAAAGAGGTACTACTGTTGTCATAAACCGCACCACCATAATTACCGGAATAATTACCGGACCACACACAGTTATAAAATTTCACCTGAGCAGCAGAAAAAACAGCACCTCCGCTGCTGCCCGACTTATTATTCAGGAAAAGTACATTGCCAAATTGAGGATTACTCCCGGAATTCGCATAGACAGCACCTCCATAATAAAAAGCATAATTATTCCGGAACCTAACATTTTTTATTATCGGGGAAGCGCTTTTTATTA
>NZ_JADQBH010000109.1 GCF_016278715.1 Marinilabilia sp.
CTCCCAGGTTACCTGTAAATACGTTGGCAATGGAATGCTGATAAATTGGGTTGTAAATCTGAAATCCTGTGGAAATAGTATCTACTGCAACAGTATCGGAAAGACTAAAATCGTCTACCAACAGCCAGTTTTTCACTTCGCTGGGGACTGTGGGGAGCTGGCTTCCTTCTTCCTGTTCCCCGTTTCCAGCCTGATTCTGGTTTGGGCTGTTTTGAAAGCCACCCTGCTGCATGGTGGGGAAGCCTCTGCCTCCTCCACCCTGGCTGTTACCGCCTGGCAAAAACTGGGCTACAGCTGAAGTTCCCAGAGTCAGCAGCATTATATTTATTATGAATAATTTCTTCATTACGTCGCAAAGATATTGAAAAATAGAATGTGGGAAAGCTTGTTCCGAAAACAAGTGTATATATTTGTACAGACAACCATTTGTTACGGTTAACTTTCTTTTTTATGCAAACTTTACTGTCGGTTCCCGAAAATATTGTTTCTTCCTTTAATGTATTAGAGGCCGCAAAAGGCCGTGATTTCTTTGTTGCAAGCGATCCTGCAGGCCGTAAAGTGGGCTCGGGAGGCGGAACTGCCTGGTTATTGGCAAAACATTTTGAATCGTCTGATACTTCCGATTTCTGTAACTATTTACAGTGCGAAAAAAAAATTCTTATCCATGCCGGTGGTCAAAGCCGGCGTTTGCCTGCCTATGCCCCGTTGGGTAAGGTGCTGACCCCTATTCCTGTTTTCCGGTGGAGCCGGGGTCAGCGGCTGGACCAGAAACTGTTGGATCTGCAACTGCCGCTTTTTGAACGACTGATGGAGATCTCATCCGACAATTGTAATACGCTGGTTGCAAGCGGCGATGTGCTCGTGCAATACAACAAACTTCCTGCCGAACTTCCCGATGCTGATGTAGTTTGTTTGGGAATATGGGTGGATCCTCATCTGGCATCAAGACACGGGGTGTTTTTTACACCCAAAAATAATCCTTCACGATTGGATTTTATGCTTCAGAAACCTTCGCACAGGGAGATAGAGAATCTGAGTGCTTCGCATTTGTTTATGATGGATGTGGGAGTGTGGCTGTTGAGCGATCGGGCTGTTGACCTGCTGATGAAGAAATGCGGTTGGGACGGAAAAGCCTTTAGTGGAGAAGTACCTTCTTTTTATGATCTGTACAGCTCTTTTGGAACTTGCCTGGGCGATAACGCATCTGACCGGAATCATGAGTTGAATAAGTTGTCGGTGGCTTTGGTTCCCCTGGAGAAAGGAGAATTTTATCACTATGGCACTAGTGAGGAATTGATTAGCTCTACCGAGAAAATTCAGAATACCGTTAAAGACCGGCGGGCAATCTGGCACAACCGGGTGAAACCACATCCTTCTTTATTTGTGCAGAATTCACTCACAACCGGCATTTCGTGGGGAGAAGAAAATCACCATATCTGGATAGAGAACAGCGTGGTTCAGGGCTCCTGGAAGCTGAATCATCATCATGTAATTACCGGAATTCCTGAAAATAACTGGAGGCTGGAACTTGCTTCCGGCCTGTGTCTGGATGTGGTGGCCATTGATGAGGACTCTTTTTGTCTGAGACCATATCATATTGATGACAAGTTTTCGGGTGCCACAGGAAACGATAAAACGCAGTGGTTTGGCCGAGAATTTAGTGAGTGGCTGAACGAGCGGGATATTTCATTTCCGGAGGCAGGGATATTGAAAGATGGTGACATTCAAGAGGCTAAGCTGTTCCCCTTGTTGAAGCAGGAAGAGCTGACTGTTGATTTGATTGAATGGATGATTGGGGAACGGGTTTCCGGCGAAGAAATGAAAAAACGGTGGCTGTCTGTTGAGCGTTTATCGGCCTCCGATATCAGCAGTCGTGCCAATGTTCAACGAATGGAAGTGCAACGACAGCAATTGAGAAGGCAGAATGTCAGGGCCCTTTGTCAAAACCATCAACACAGTGTTTTTTATCAGGCCGATTTGGTTCAGGTTGCCGATGATTTTGTACGGGGCGGTTTGCCTATCCCAAAAGAGTTGCCTGAAACTGAGCCTTCAATGGTCAGGTTTCGGAATTATATGCTTCGGTCAGAAATTAGCAGACGCACAGGAATGGATGGCGAAAATGATGAAACAAAAGCTTTTTCAGTGCTCAGAAATTCAATCATTAATTCGGTAGAGCACAGGGAGATTCCGAAATTAAATGTTTACCCCGATCAGATTGTTTGGGGACGCAGTCCTGCACGTTTAGACCTGGCCGGTGGATGGAGTGATACGCCACCTTACTGTTTGCAAACGGGTGGGCGGGTGCTGAATATGGCGGTTAATTTAAACGGACAGCCTCCACTTCAGGTTTTTGTGCGGTTGTCGGATGAAGCTCATATTGTTCTGCGTTCTATTGACAACGGAGTCTCGGAGGTTATTACCACTTATGATGATTTGGAGCTGCATAACACTGTGGGATCCGTTTTTTCCATTCCACGGGCGGCCCTTTGTCTGGCAGGTTTTCATCCCGCCTTTTCCGGTGTGAAATATAGCTCGTTAAAGCAGCAACTGCAGGATTTTGGAGGTGGTTTTGAGATTTCCCTTCTGGCTGCCATTCCCAAGGGATCGGGACTTGGAACCAGCTCCATTCTGGCAGCTACCATTCTCGGGGCTCTGGCCGATTTTTGCAGTCTTTCCTGGGACAAGCAGGCCATTGCACACCGCACATTAATTCTTGAGCAGATGCTCACCACCGGGGGCGGTTGGCAGGACCAGTACGGAGGTATCCTTCCAGGCATCAAACTGCTGGAAACTACCCCCGGAGTGCAGGAACAGATGGGAATACGATGGTTGCCTGATCTGCTGCTGACTCAAACACCCTACAGACAAAACTGGTTACTTTATTATACCGGAATTACCCGGGTTGCCAAAAATATCTTGGGAGAGATTGTTCGGGGAATGTTCCTGAACCAGGGGAGCCGGTTGAGAATTCTTGATGCCATTAAAGAACACGCTTTTGAGACTTATGAGGCGATTCAGCAATGCGATTATGAAAAAACTGCAAGAATGATAAAGCGCTCCTGGGAGTTAAATAAGGCTTTGGATCCCGGAACCACCACAGATGAGGTTTCCAGAGTTATTGGGCACATTGAAGATTTCAGTCTCGGCCATAAGCTCCTGGGAGCAGGGGGTGGCGGGTATCTGCTGATGTGTGCCAAAGATGAACTGGCAGCTGCCCGGATAAGGGAACAATTAATTCAAAATCCTCCCAACAACAGAGCGCGTTTTGTAGACATGGAACTTAATAACCAGGGGCTTGAAATATCCAGGTCCTGATTGGGTTTTTATTTATACTTTTGTGCTTCAAAGGAGATTTCTATGAATTCAAAGATAAAATCAGGGGTTATAGAGCTGGAGGAGATGGAATTTTATGCCTATCACGGCTGTTTTCGCGAAGAGAATGTGGTGGGCAACAGGTTTTTAGTCAATATTTCTATCCGCACAGATATGTCAATACCGATGCAAACCGATGATATCGGCGATGCACTAAACTATGTGAAGGTTTACGATTTGGTACGAACCGAAATGCAGCAGACTTCCAACTTGTTGGAGCATGTTACAGCCCGTGTAATCGATTCCCTGCACAGGCATTTTTCTGAAATTGAGTGGGTTCGGGTGAAGATTTCAAAAATGAACCCACCTATGGGCGGACAAATGAGAAATGTGAGTGTTACATTGGAAAGGTAATTTGCTTTTCTGATGTTATTTGAATTACTCCTGGAGCAACCAGGGGATTGAAACCTTTCGCAAAGCGGGTCACGGAATGGGGGACAATAATAATTCTCCGGACAGAAGCAAATTAAAATTTACAACAATTTGTTGCCCCAAACAGAAAAAATCCTTACTTTTGCCACCGCATTTTTGACCAACACTATGGTCGGTTGGCCGAGTGGCTAGGCAGCGGTCTGCAAAACCGCGTACGGCGGTTCGAATCCGCCACCGACCTCAACTCCTTACAGACCTCGCATTTTATGCGGGGTCTTCTTTGTTGTGGAACCTTTCCGGCTCCCACCAAGGAAACGGAAGAGAATGGTTAGTCTGAGTCAGCTACAGAACAAAAATATGTGAGTGTGAACTTTTAGATTTCTGGAATTAAAGTCCAATAAATTGTTAGTTTGCATAATGTATGCTACTCATCATAACCCGCCTTGCAGGATAAACATTCGTTGGAATAGTTGTCGTATTCATCAAATGCAGGGCCTGGTTTCCCGTTAATTGTAATGATGCGATCGAGTCTTGCAAATTCTCCGTTTTTCAGCGTTACAAATTCCCCTTCACTATTCTTGTTGAGGCCGTTGTATTTTCCTTTTACCTGCCCTAAAGTGTTGTCAGGAAGAAAAAAGAATACATTCTGTACATCGTTTTTATGAACGGTTGCTTCGAGAATTTCGTAAAAATCCGGATCTACCTGCAGATATTTGGAATATTTCATTGTCTCTTTTTTTAATGGTAAAATATAAGGGTTTTAACACGGGATGTAAAGTCTTTAGTCCTTAATTAATGAGTCTTTGGAGACATAACTTTAATAATAATAGACCGGAATTTGAGGGGCTCCTGTAATTTAGACTATTTGTATTGGGTAGGATGCTGAAGGTGTCAAATACCGATAGTAAATCATAATGACCCTGGATTGATTTGCTTTAGCATAAGTATGCATTTTTGTGATGAACTAGTTTGTGAAAGCAATGCCTGTGGTAAGTGGAGGGTTTTTGTTGATTAACGTGTTTTGATTTAAAAAAAAAGTTAACTGTTCGATTACGAACATCTTATATGCGAAAATGGACAAAAGAAGATCGTTGTTTTGGTCGTTAAGAGACTTTTTGTCAGGTGGTTGTATTTATTGGCACGCACTTTGATAATCCATGCGCAGAAACAAAAAACAATCACAAAAAACAGGTAGTTATGAAACAAATAAATTTAATCTCAGGTCTCATCTTCTTTGTAATCATTTTTACAGGAACTTCTGTAATGGCTGCGGGAGATGCTATTTCTGTACTAACAGGTAATTCACTTACTGCTTTGGGAGAATACCAGATTACCGAACTTGAGGCAGAAATCATTGACAACGAAACTGTCCGGAAATTTCAGATTGAATATGAAAATGGAAATGCTCCGGTTACAGTTCTTTTGAATGAGCGCAAACGATGCAACGACTTTATTGTGCGAAGTAGCGTGATGGAGATTCAGTATGTCTGTAAAAAATCCGGTTTTGGAGCTACTGATATTTCAAACAGTGCGTTCAGAGTGCTTCCTGAACAGACTAATAATATGTTTCTTTCGCAAGAGGCTTTGAGTCGTCAGGAGAAAATAGTCAACAGTCAGGTGTCTGTGGAAAAAGCACTGGGCCTTATTGCTTGTTATTTCCCCAATTTACTGAAGAATATTCAGAATATCGCGGCTCAATAAAAAATGTAATAGCTTTTCATAATTTAATATATCGAATGTGCCGGGGATGAGTAAATCGGGTTAATATCCTGATTTGTTCATCCTCTTTTTTTATCTTTGATTTTTTTTAACCGGAAAACTCATTCGAATGACTGTAGATGAATATTGGCAACAATATCTTGATCGCGATGTTTTTGAAAATTTTGAGCTGACCTGCGAATTTTTTTCAACAGAATTGCCGAAAGATGTCATGGAAAACTATGATGTAGGAGAAGTAATTTTAGAAACCGTAGGCCATTATATAGATGATAAAAGATTCCCACAGGTTTTCAAATTTATTGAGCTGTTGCGTGAACGTCAGCCGGAGCTGTATCAGGAGTATTTTCAGTATATGGATGACTTTCTGGTTGACTATAATTGTTTTCTTGGCGACAAAAATGAAGTAATTAGGGCATTTCAGAATTTTTTGAAACACCCGGTTCAGGAGTTTGATCAGTTTCTTCAGGCTTTTAAGACCCTCAGGTTTTATCAGTATTCCGAACTGGCTGAACTGGCAGTGGGACAATCCTTCCAAAAAGTCAGGGATTCCAGTCAGTTAGTCGGAGGTGCAGCACATTATCTGGCTATTTGTGGTTTCTATTTTACTTTGGAAAAGGAATATAGCCTCCGGAATGAGGAGGTTGATGTTGATGAAGTGTTATCGGTTTCATCCGGATACGACTTTAATTTTGATATTTCTTTACTGAATTCCATGGCAAAAGGCCTGTGTGCCAGGTCGCTTGATGTTGATTATTTGCAGGTGGAGTATGAAGGTGAGTATGAGAATGTTCTGTTTCAAATTGAAGGTAATTATCTTCAGTTCATGGCGCAAAAGAGATTTAGTTTCTTTCTAAGCGGATTTTTCTGGGATGAATTGTTGAAATACTGGTTTAGGGAGGATGCATCCGGGGAAACCCTAAATGAGCGTTTTGAAATTGATGGTTCGTCTTTTGAAGAGTTTATTGCAGGTTACCATAGCTGGTTTTTTGGAGATAATAAACATGAAATGGCTGCTGTTTTATGGGGGAGTGTTTATGTGTATGAGTTTCTTTTTCAAGCCGGATTAATTTCGAAAGAGGTTTTTGAGGGTTTTTGTTTGATTGCCAGACGGTTGAAGGGGAAGATAATCGGTTTGTTTGTATCAGGGTTATGGCGGTTTGACTTTATTCATACCTGGGATAAGCCTGAATGTATTTCAGAGGTGGAGTTTGAAGTAGAGCGAAACATTTTTAGAAAAAGTTTTTCTTTCCCGGTTGGTGATTTTGATTCGGTGAAAGATGAAATTATTGAAGAGTTGTCGCAATTAGGGGAGATGCGGTCATATATTATAGAAGGTGCTGAAAAGGGATTCAATGAGCAAAAAATTGTGACTGAGCCCCTTATTGAAGATGGTCGGTTTTTGCATGATTTTTTATCGTCCCCTGAGCCTGTGCGTGTGGAGAAAGTGCCCGGACGGAATGACCCCTGTTCATGTGGAAGTGGACAAAAGTATAAGAAGTGCTGCGGGAAATAAAGTCTTTGTAGTTATTTTGAAGTGGATGGGAAAATTTCGAAAATAATGGACTAATAGATGAAGTCCGTGGCATCTGTTTTATTACCGGCCAAAAAACCTTATTTTTGCCACCTAATGACAGGTTATATGTTAATGAATTAAAACCTGAAACATCGGAACCAGAAACCCGGACTCAGGACTGGTAATTCAAAACCCCAAAACGCAATAGAATTAATATTGATAATTATGAGCAATACTACCGAAGGCGGAGTGCCATCAGCCGGCAAAGGCAATTTTATTCATCAGGAAATAGATAAAGATCTGAGCGCAGGGAAGAACGGAGGAGCAGTATTGACGCGTTTTCCACCAGAGCCTAACGGCTATTTGCACATCGGTCATGCAAAGTCAATATGTCTCAACTTTGGATTGGCTGAAAATTATGGTGGCGGATGTAATCTTCGATTTGATGACACCAACCCTGCCAAAGAGGAGGTGGAGTATGTAGATTCTATCAAAAAAGATGTTCACTGGCTTGGTTTCGACTGGGTGGGAGAAGAGCATTATGCTTCGGATTATTTCGACCAGCTTTTTGAGTGGGCTGTAAAACTCATAAAAGTTGGCAAAGCCTACGTGGATGATCAGAGTGCTGATGAAATTGCTGCTCAGAAAGGAACGCCAACTCAGCCGGGTGTGGAGAGTCAGTTCCGTAACCGTAGTGTGGAGGAGAACATGGATCTCTTTATGCGCATGAAAAACGGGGAGTTTAAAGAAGGCGAACGGGTACTGCGTGCCAAAATTGATATGGCTTCTGCCAATATGCATATGCGCGATCCAATTATGTATCGGGTAATTCATAAAAGTCATCACCGCACTGGCGACAAGTGGTGTATCTATCCAATGTACGACTTTACTCACGGGCAAAGTGACTTTATTGAGGGCATTACCCACTCTATCTGTACACTGGAGTTTGAGGTTCACCGTCCCTTGTATAATTGGTTTCTGGATCAGATTTTGGATGGAGAACCTATCCCTGAACGTCGTCCCCGTCAGATTGAATTTGCGCGCCTCAACCTGAACTATACAGTGATGAGCAAGCGTCGTTTGCTGGAACTGGTGCAAAAAGGTATCGTAAACGGTTGGGACGATCCAAGGATGCCAACCATCTCGGGATTGCGCCGACGTGGCTATACTCCGGAATCCATTCGTGTTTTTGCTGAAAGAGTTGGGGTTGCCCGACGTGACAATATTATTGACGTGGCTCTTCTGGAGCATTGTGTTCGGGAGGATTTGAATAAAAAGGCCCCTCGTGTGAACGCTGTGATTGACCCGGTGAAACTGATTCTCACCAACTATCCCGAAGACCTTGTGGAGTGGATGGAAGCCATCAACAACCCGGAGGACGAAAGTCAGGGAAGTCGGAAAATTCCATTTACCCGTGAACTGTTCATTGAACGTAATGATTTCATGGAGGAACCACCGAAGAAATTTTTTCGTTTGGGCCCCGGTCGTGAGGTTCGTTTGAAAAATGGTTACATTATTCAATGTGAGGATTTTAAGAAGAATGAAAACGGGGAGGTTGAAGAAATCTATTGCACATACGATCCCGAAACCCGCAGTGGTAACGATACCAGCGGCAAAAAAGTAAAAGGAACCCTGCATTGGGTCAGTGCATCTCACAGTGTGCCTGCAGAGGTGCGTCAGTACGACCGCCTCTTTATGGACGAAGATCCTGCGGGACATAAAGACAAGGATTTTAAAGAGTTTATCAACCCTGAATCGCTGACCGTGCTGAAAAATTGTCGCGTTGAGCCCTCATTGCAGGAGGCCAAAGAACTCGATTCTTTTCAATTTCAGAGACTAGGTTATTTTTCTGTAGATCCCGATTCAACGCCCGACAAGCTCGTATTTAACCGAACTGTTCCACTTCGTGAGACTTGGACGAAATTGAATAAATAATTTTATGAAGGTACTGGCTATTAACGGAAGTCCCCGCAGGGGAGGAAATACGGAACTGCTGATTCGGGAAGTCTTTAAAACGCTTGAGGCAGAGGGCTTGGAAACCGAATTAATAAATATTGGAGGCAAAGATGTCAACGGTTGTACTGCCTGTGGAAAATGTCGTAAGGAAAAGGATGGACGTTGCCACATCAACAATCCTGTTCTCAATGAATGTATGGCGAAGATGGAAGAGGCTGACGGTATTATTCTCGGTTCTCCGGTCTATTTTGCAGATATAACGCCTGAGTTAAAGGCTTTGATTGATGTATCCGGTTATGCCCTGCGGGGAGCAGGCAATCCGCTCAGACGCAAAGTAGGTGCCGGCGTTGCAGTCGCCCGTCGCGCCGGAGCAATGACAGCTTTCGACAGCATCAACCGTTTTTTTCTGATTACCGAGATGATTATTCCCGGTTCGTCGTACTGGAATGTGGGCTATGGGAAAGAGAAAGGTGATGTACTGAACGATGAGGAAGGTCTCCAAACCATGCGCACCCTGGGTGAGAATATGGCCTGGTTGCTGAAAAAGGTGAATTAGAAGGCAGTAGCCACGGTTGCCTGGATATTGTCGAACCCTTCAATATTCATGAAATAAGTTTTTTGATTATTTTTTGTCCCGAAATAGGTTTTTGTTGGTTTTGGGATAACCCAGTCCAAAATAATTATTGTAACAGAGCTGTCGTGCTTGTTGGGTGCCGACCTTGGCAGGTAAGCCTAAAAACAAGGTTGTTTCATCGAAGAATCGTCTTTGTTTGAATCTCACGCGCGCAGCAAGTGAGATGAGTTTAGACGATTTCGATGGAAGAACCGTAGTTTTTAGAGTG
>NZ_JADQBH010000190.1 GCF_016278715.1 Marinilabilia sp.
TTTATTATCAGAAAGGAGATTTTACAAAACCTGAAATTTATTCTGCATTAAAAGAACGATGTAGAAACCTTGAAAAAGAGTGGGATGCCAAAGCTCAGCGTATCTTTTACATGGCGACTCCGCCGGTAATATTTGGCAAGATTCCCAAACATCTTAAGGAGGCAGGAATGTCGGACGATAAGGAATGGACACGGATTGTGGTGGAAAAACCAATCGGGAATGATATCACATCCGCGCTAAAACTTAATCAAATACTTACCGATAGTTTCAACGAATCTCAGGTATTCAGGATTGATCATTACCTGGGAAAAGAAACCGTACAAAATATTCTGGCATTCCGTTTTGCTAATCCACTTTTTGAACCCCTTTGGAACCGGAGATATGTGGATTTTGTGACCATCACTGTTGCCGAGGATTTAGGCGTGGAGCATCGCGGAGAGTATTATGAAGGCGCAGGTGCGTTACGGGACATGGTTCAAAACCATCTGATGCAATTATTATGTCTTGTAGCCATGGAACCCATGGTTTCATTTCAGGCAGATGAAATTCGGAATAAGAAAGTGGATGTTCTTCATGCAATACGTTTGATTCCAAAAGATAAGGTGAATGAATACGCCGTTCGGGGGCAATACGGAAAGGCAACCAAAGGGGATAAAGAAGTTTTGGGGTATCGCGAAGAAATCGGAGTTTCATCCGATTCCCTCACGGAGACGTTTGTTGCCATGAAGTTGTTTGTTGATAATTGGCGATGGCAGGATGTGCCTTTTTACCTTCGAACTGGAAAACGCCTTCCAAGGCAGGTATCGGAAGTTAACATCCAGTTTCGCGCTGTTCCACATCAATCCTTTCCTCCCGAAGCTACTCTCGATTGGCAGCCAGCTTGTCTTATCATGTCCATTCAGCCTGACGAAGGTATCGTACTCCGTTTTCAGGCAAAGCAGCCTGGAACAAAGTTGTTGTTAAAACCGGTTGACATGCGGTTCAATTACCTGGAGAGCTTCTCCATAGCCTTGCCCGATGCTTACGAAACATTGCTTTGGGATGTAATGAAAAACGATGCCACCCTATTTATGCGCGCCGATCAGGTTGAGGCTGCCTGGCAAATCATCATGCCTATCCTTGATGCCTGGTCCGATGAACCGTCGGTCGATTTTCCGAATTATTCCTCCGGTACCTGGGGGCCTGAATCAGCTGATGAGCTGCTTCTTCCCGGACACCACTGGCCATTACCAACCATATTAAATAAAAAAAAATAAAATGGACAAAATTATTCCGATTACCACATTATTTTTAGATATAGGCGGCGTCTTGCTTAGCAATGGCTGGGGACATGAGTCACGCAAAGCTGCTGCTGAATATTTTAATTTGAACTATAATGAAATGCAAGTCCGGCATAAACTCACCATGGTTACTTATGAAGAGGGAAAGCTCACCATCAATGAATACCTCAATCGGATAGTGTTCTATCAAAAACGTCCATTTACACTTAATCAATTTCAGGAATTTATGTTTGCTCAAACAACCCCCAATATGGAGATGATTGAGTTTATACGACAATTGAAAGAAAAGTATCAGCTAAAAATTGCCGTTGTCAACAACGAAGCGAGGGAATTGAATGAATACAGGATAAAGAAATTTAAGTTAAACCAGTTCGTTGACTTTTTCATATCCTCCTGCTTTGTCCATTTTCGAAAGCCCGATGCCGATATGTTCAATATAGCACTTGATATCGCACAGGTTGCAGCCAAACAAGTAGTGTATATTGAAGATGTGCAGATGTTTGTTGAAGTTGCCGGAGATTTGGGAATCCGGGGAATCCGGCACAAAAATTTTCTTTCTACATCTGCACAATTAGCCACTATGGGGCTTGAGGTTTGATTAAATAATAAATTATGAACTCGGAACAAGTTTGTATATTGACTATTAATGGAGGTTCGTCCTCTATTAAATTCGCGCTTTATGAGGCGGGTGGAACTCCAACGCGTTTGCTACATGGGGAAATAGATAGAATAGGCCTGAAAGATTCAACATTGATTTTCAATAATGAGAAAGGGGATCAGAAAGATACCCTTCAGATTGAAGCCTCAGATAATCACTCCGCAATAAATTTTCTGCTGAATTGGCTCGAAGAGCAGGACAGATTCTCTTCGGTCAAAGCTGTAGGACACCGCGTAGTTCATGGCATGAATCATACCGTACCCGAGCTTATTACTCCTGAATTGATGGATGAACTTCATCGTATTGCGCCTTACGATCCTGATCATCTGCCTGATGAAATTGAATTAATTGAAACCATCTGTAAGCGCCATCCAAAACTTACTCAGGTGGCATGTTTTGACACAGCATTTCATTGCACAATGCCTCGCGTGGCGAAATTAATTCCCATTCCCCGTCGCTTCGACACCAAGGGAATACAACGATACGGGTTCCATGGCCTGTCCTATGCTTATTTGATGGAGGAACTCGTCCGCGTTACCGACGAGAAAACGGCTAATGGACGTATTATACTGGCTCACTTGGGCAATGGAGCAAGTCTTGCTGCCATCCGCGAAAATAAGAGCATTGACACAAGTATGGGTTTTACACCAGCTTCTGGCTTAATGATGGGCTCTCGCCCAGGCGATTTAGACCCCGGTGTTGTTTGGTATATGATGCAATCAGAAAATCTGACACCCAAAGAGTTCAATAATATGATCAATCACGATTCAGGCCTGCTTGGCATTTCTGAAACCAGTTCCGACATGCACGATTTGATAGAGCGCCAGGAGCGCGATGTCAGAGCGGCCGAGGCGGTTGAACTGTTTTGTTATACTATCCGAAAATGGATAGGTGCCTTCGCTGCGGTCTTAGGTGGGATAGATACCTTGATATTTGCCGGAGGTATTGGGGAGAACTCTCTTGAAGTACGCTCCAGAATTTGCAAAGGCCTGGAATTTCTTGGAATCGCACTTGATGAAAAACGAAACCTGGCAAACGCACCTGTTATTTCCAGAGAAAGCGAAAAAGTAGTTGTTCGTGTTATGCACACCGACGAGGAATGGATGATCGCAAAAACGGTCAGCCAAATGATAAATCTTACTGAAATATAACAAGAAAATTTACTATATCATGAAAACTAAAGAAGCGTTTGAAGAAGAAATTGCCCCCAAAATAAAAAAGGTGGGTGAAATGAATAAGCCATTATCGCATGAACTCTTGCAAAAAATGAATGCCTATTGGCGCGCTGCAAACTATCTTTCGGTCGGACAACTCTATCTGCACGACAACCCATTGCTGCGGGAGCCGCTAAAACTTTCCCATATAAAGAAAATGTTGCTAGGGCATTGGGGAACCACGCCAGGGCAAAATTTTATTTATACCCATTTGAACAGGGCTATTAAAAAATATGATCTGGATATGTTTTATATAGCAGGTCCAGGTCACGGTGGCCCTGCTTTGGTTGGTAACACCTACCTTGAAGGTACTTACAGCGAAATTTATCCTGATATCTCCCAGAATGAAGCCGGAATGAAGAAGTTGTTTACTCAATTTTCCTTTCCCGGTGGAATTCCCAGTCATGTTTCGCCCGATTGCCCCGGCTCAATCCACGAAGGTGGAGAATTGGGATATTCACTAAGTCATGCATTTGGAGCCGCTTTTGATAATCCGGAACTAATTGTAGCTTGTATCATCGGTGATGGAGAAGCTGAAACCGGTCCCCTGGCTACCTCCTGGCATTCAAACAAATTTCTAAACCCGGTTTCCGACGGGGCTGTGTTGCCAATTTTGCATCTTAACGGCTACAAAATTGCCAATCCAACAATTCTGGCACGTATCCCGCGTAAGGAACTGGATCAACTGCTCCGAGGTTATGGTTGGACTCCTTATTTTGTTGAAGGTGATGAACCGGAAGATATGCATCAACTCATGGCCGGTATTTTAGATACTGCTATTGATGAAATTAAACAAATTCAAAATAATGCTCGAAATAATAATGATGCCACTCGCCCGCGCTGGCCAATGATTGTATTTGACTCACCCAAAGGCTGGACTGGCCCCAAAGAAGTAGATGGCCTCCAAATTGAGGGTACTTTTCGTGCCCACCAAATTCCACTACTCGTAGATTCCGAGCATCCACATCATTTACAATTGCTGGAAAATTGGATGAAAAGCTATAAGCCGGAAGAATTATTTGATAAAAATGGCTCTCTCCTACCCGAACTCGCAGAACTGGCACCAAAAGGGAAGCGTAGAATGGGGGCTAACCCACACGCCAACGGTGGCTTATTACTGCACGACCTGATTATGCCAGATTTCCGGAAACATGCTGTTCAGGTTAAATCGCCAGGTTCGGTTCAGTCTTCCGACACTCATGTATTGGGTGAGTTCCTTCGCGAAGTGATCAAAATTAATGCCGACCAAAACAACTTCCGTGTTTTTGGCCCCGACGAAATTCTTTCTAACCGCTTGAATGCCATATTTGAGGTGACCAACCGACAATGGGAAACTCAAACACAAAATAATGATGAATTCCTCGCAACCCAGGGACGGGCAGTAGAGATGTTGAGCGAACATCAATGCGAAGGGTGGCTCGAAGGATACCTGCTCACTGGCCGGCATGGGCTGTTTACCAGCTATGAAGCATTTATTCATATTGTCGATTCGATGTTTAATCAACATGCAAAATGGCTGAAAGTAAGCGCTAAATTGCCCTGGAGGAAAGAAATAGCATCATTGAATTATCTGCTAGCTTCACATGTATGGCAACAGGCACATAATGGAGATACCCATCAGGATCCCGGATTTATTGATCATGTGGTCAACAAAAAAGCTTCCATCGCTCGTGTTTATCTGCCACCAGATTCAAATTGTTTATTGTCAGTTAGTGATCATTGTTTAAGGAGCCGTAACTATGTAAATGTTGTGATTGCTGGTAAATATCTGGCTCCTCAATGGTTAAACATGGAAGATGCTATAAAACATTGCACCCGCGGAATAAGTATCTGGCAATGGGCAAGTAACGATCAAGGTTCTCAGCCCGATGTCGTAATGGCCTGCTGCGGCGATGTACCAACACTCGAGACCCTGGCAGCAGTTTCCATTCTTCGGAAACATTTACCTGACCTGAAAATCAGGGTGGTCAACGTGGTCGATCTGATGAAACTGGAATCCAGTGCAGAACACCCACACGGATTAACCGATTCTGAGTTCGATGCTTTGTTTACGAAAGATAAACCTATTGTTTTTGCCTTTCACGGATATCCAAAACTAATACATCTTCTTACCTACCGCCGTACAAATCATGCAAACATGCATGTTCGTAGTTATAAGGAAGAAGGAACAATAACTACTTTCTTTGACAATCTGGTACTCAACGACCTTGACCGGTTTCACCTGGTAATAGATGTGATAAATCGTCTGCCACAATTGAGTGACAAGGCGGCTAAACTGAAACAAATGCTGGAGGAAAAACTTATTGAGCACAGAACCTATATTGAAAAAAATGGTGCGGATTTGCCGGAAATACAAGACTGGAAATGGGACAACACAAAATAAAAGCAAAGAAAAGTTCAAAAGACTTTCCTGTAGTTTGCGTGGGAGGATCGGCCGGTGGCCTTGATTCTTATATCCGCTTACTAAAAAATCTGCCGGCTGATATGGGGGTTGCAATTGTTATCGTTAATCACCTCAGGGAAGTAGCTACCTATCTCCACGAGATTCTCCCGAGGCACACGGAGATGCCGATTGAGCTGATCACAGAAAAATTAGACATCGAGCCCAACCATGTGTTCATCATCCCTGAAAAGCGGGATTTACATGTTCTAAACGGAGAGTTCCGCCTGAGACCTATCTCAAAGCCAAGGGGCTGGCCCGACGTGATTACGATTTTTATGCATTCACTCACGGAGCACTGGAAAGGCAAACTGATCGCAGTTATTGTCTCCGGATATGATGGTGACGGGGCAGCAGCACTTTGCGGTATTAAAGACGTTGGCGGTATTACCATCGCGCAGAAACCCGATACTGCCGGGCAGCCTGATATGCCAGAGAGTGCAATAGCCAGCGGATGTATCGATTTTGTTCTTGCACCTGAGAAGATCGCTCAGGAAATTATACGAATTGCCCATACGGAATCAGAGACCAGGTAAATGCTGGAAATACAAAAATGGAAATGGAATCAGGAAATAAAATAGAAAAGGAAAGCGCTGAACATCTAAGAGAATTGATGGGTAGTGGTTTAGCTGCTGACCATGGAGGTTTTAAATTGAAAGTCAAACTGGTACAGGCTCTCATAGCTGCTGATTTTAATGTAGTGGACTTTGGCGCTATGTTGGATGATGCTAGAATGGGGATGAAACATTTATCTGCATGGGAAAAGATTACTTTGGTGTCTGATCACGAAATGAAAAACACTTTCGCGAAATTCTTTGGATACATGCTATCCTGTGAATCTCGGATATTTAAAAATACTGAATTCAATAGTCCGTTAAAAAAAGCTTAAACACAGAGACGCAATGACGCAAAGTTTTTATTATGAGCGAGTTGGTGCCTTCTTGCCTGATTTTGTAATGGATTAATTATCATCTGTTTGCAAAAGCTTAACGGAGGAGTATTGTGAATTGGAAGACACAAAAATATGGATAGTTGAAAAGTGATATCATATATTCGGTGAATAAAGTCGAATAAAAGAAAGATAACTAAATCTTAAGACATGAAATCAAATATGGACAACTCGAAGGCTCACGAATCGAAACCAGGATCAAAGACCATTGCAAAGAACGATCTGAAATCCATTCCCATGCCGGAACTGATGAAAAAGTTGGATTCGTCACATGACGGCCTCACACAGGTAGATGCAAAGAAACGTCTCGATCAATATGGGCCAAACGAAATTGAGGAAAAGAAAACCAATATGTTCCTGAAATTCCTTACTTATTTTTGGGGACCTATTCCATGGATGATCGAAATAGCTGTAATTCTATCGGCTGTAGCCCGGCACTGGCCTGATTTTCTTATTATTCTTGTTCTACTTCTCGCCAATGCCGTGGTCGGGTTCTGGGAAGAACGCGAAGCAGGCAATGCCATTGAAGCACTCAAAGCCAAACTGGCTGTAAAAGCCCGTGTATTGCGCGATGGGAGGTGGATAACCCCTGCATCACGTGAATTGGTGCCCGGCGATGTGATACGTTTACGTTTAGGCGATATTGTGCCTGCTGATGCCCGTTTACTGGATGGCAACACAGTGGAAGTGGATCAGTCGGCATTAACAGGCGAATCTCTTCCAATCACACACAAGCCTGGCGAAGCCGTATTTTCCGGATCAATCATTCGTCAGGGTGAAATAACTGCAATGGTATATGCAACAGGTACAAAAACGTATTTTGGAAAAACAGCACAACTGGTTCAGGAAGCACATACCGTCAGTCATTTTCAAAAGGCGGTTTTAAAAATAGGCAATTACCTGATTGTGTTAGCGGTAGCCTTGGTAGCAATTATAATTACAGTAGCTATATTCCGAGGAGACCCAATTCTCACCACATTACAATTTGCTTTGGTACTTACTGTGGCAGCAATACCTGTGGCTATGCCAACGGTATTATCTGTAACAATGGCGGTTGGAGCGCAACTTCTTGCTAAAAAGAAGGCAATTGTGAGTAAGTTGGTTGCTATTGAAGAATTAGCAGGAGTAGACATGCTATGCGCAGATAAAACAGGAACATTAACCCAAAATATGCTTACATTAGGTGAACCCTTCAGTGTTAAAAATATTTCAGCTGATCAGGTCATACTCAATGGAGCATTGGCATCGCGTGAGGAAAATAACGACACCATCGACCTGGCTGTTCTGGGTGGCCTGAAAAACAAAGATTCTTTAAAAGATTATAAAGTGCTTCATTTTCAGCCTTTCGACCCGGTGCATAAACGCACCGAGGCTACAGTCAAGGCAAAGGATGGTAATGAGTTTAAAGTATCAAAAGGTGCACCACAGGTGATTCTGGAATTGGCTGACAACACAGATGAGTTGAAGGACGCTGTCAATAAGGCGGTCAACGATTTTGCGGCACGAGGCTTTCGCTCATTAGGTGTGGCACGTGCTGAGAGTGACGGGAAATGGCAGTTTGTTGGCGTATTGCCCCTGTTCGATCCCCCACGGGAAGACGCCAAAACTACCATTGCAACTGCACTTGCAATGGGTGTGAAGATTAAAATGGTTACGGGTGATGCATTGGCCATTGCTAAAGAAACAGCCCAAAAATTAGACATGGGCAGCAATATTCTCGATGCCAGCAGCTTAGGTGATTCAAAGAAGAAAGAAACAAAGGAGGTAGCTGAATCTATTGAGAAAGCCGACGGTTTTGCACAGGTATTCCCAGAGCATAAGTTTCATATTGTGGATGTGTTGCAAAAACGTGGGCACATTGTTGGTATGACTGGTGATGGGGTAAACGATGCCCCGGCGCTTAAGAAAGCCGACTGTGGAATCGCTGTTTCGGATGCAACTGACGCTGCTCGCGCAGCGGCCGCAATCGTACTAATGACACCCGGTCTTTCAGTAATTATCGACGCGATCAAGGAAAGCCGAAAAATATTCCAGCGAATGAACAGTTATGCTATATATCGCATTGCTGAAACACTTCGTGTATTGCTTTTTATGACTTTATCCATTTTGGTATTTAACTTCTATCCGGTAACAGCTGTAATGATTGTAATGCTTGCATTACTTAATGATGGCGCCATTCTTTCTATTGCATACGACAATGTTAAATATAAAAATAAACCAGAGGCATGGAACATGCGAATGGTACTGGGGATATCCGCAGTGCTAGGTGTTGTTGGGGTAATTGCCGCTTTTGGCTTGTTTTATCTGGGTGAAAGGGTTTTTCATCTCGATCGCGATCACATCCAAACATTAATGTATTTGAAATTGTCAGTTGCTGGTCACCTGACAATCTTCCTTACCCGCACCCGTGGAGCCTTCTGGACCATCCGACCTGCCCGGATACTATGGATTGCAGTATTAGGAACACAAATTATCGCCACTCTAATTGCTGTTTACGGCTTATTTATGACGCCACTGGGTTGGGGTTGGGCCGGATTTGTATGGGGTTATGCTCTGGTATGGTTTTTATTGAATGACCGATTGAAATTACTTGCTTATCGAATTTTCGATCCGTTAAAAACAAAAGCCAAGCAAATCTAATTCTGTAGAAAATTTAAAAATGATAAGATGATGCAATCGATCCGAAAAAGGATAACTCACTCTACAAAAGGATTCAGGGTTTCAAAAAATTAAGAATTAAATATGATTTTCAAGTTTTCTTACATAGATCTTTTTCCAATTCGTTATTATTCGTTTAATTGGAATTATTGTCTTAATTGGAATATATAATTGCGATAACTTTGAGGTCAAACAACTTGTAGTAAATTAATTATTAGATATCAGTAGTGTCCGACAAAAAAAGCGTTTAACTTTTTGAGCTCAAGCCGCGCGGGCTTTTACTTTTTTTGTTCACGAGATAAAAATTATAAGGT
>NZ_JADQBH010000093.1 GCF_016278715.1 Marinilabilia sp.
CATTGGAGTGGCCCTGGTAGCCGGACTTTTACTGGGCTGGCTGTTCTTTGGCGGCTCCGGGGAAGTACAGACGCCCGATCGGGCGTCTCAACACGAACACACCGAAGCTGAAGCAGGTGAAGAAACCATCTGGACCTGCTCCATGCACCCGCAGATAAGACAATCCGAACCCGGAAATTGCCCCATTTGCGGAATGGACCTCATCCCTCTGAAAAAGGATGATAGCGAGGCCGACCCTCGTGAAATCCGCATGTCACCCACAGCTATGCAGCTGGCCAACATCCAGACTCAAACAGTAACAAAAGGAATGGCACATAAAACCATACGACTAGACGGCAAAGTGGATACAAATGAGCAACAAGTCTATTCCCAGACATCACATGTGCCCGGTCGCATTGAAAAACTGACCATCAATTTTACCGGCCAGTATGTCACCAAAGGATCACCTGTAGCTTATGTCTATTCCCCTGATTTGGTAACCGCACAGGAAGAGTTATTGGAAGCCAGAGAACTCAAAGAAACTCAACCGGAACTATTCCGGGCAGCTCATGAGAAGTTGAAAAACTGGAAGCTTACCGATGCACAAATTAAAAAGATCCTCGCATCAGGAGAGTTGAAAGAACAATTTCCTATTCTTGCTGATGTTTCGGGATATGTTACCGAGAAACTGGTAAATCCGGGGGACTATGTAAAACGGGGACAAACCATCTACAAAATCGCCAATTTATCAAATGTCTGGGTGCTGTTTGATGTCTATGAAAGTGACATCGCCTGGATTGAAAAAGGTGATGAAGTAACTTTTACAGTTGCTTCACTGCCCGGCGAAACATTTTCCGGAAAGATTTCATACGTCGATCCAGTCATTAATTCTAAATCCAGGGTAGCCAAAGCCCGCGTGGAGATCAATAATTCAGACCTTAGTCTGAAACCCGAAATGTTTGTATCGGGCGAAGTGAAGGCCGGCGCTACAGGTGGCGAAGAAGATATCATTGTTCCCCAGTCAGCTGTTATGTGGACCGGGAAGCGCTCAGTGGTTTATGTTAAAACAAACACCGAAGACAATGTCGGTTTCGTAATGCGTGAGGTCCTTTTAGGCCCGGATCTTGGCAACAGCTATATTATTGAAGAGGGGCTGAAATCCGGTGAGGAAATGGCTGTCAACGGAACTTTCAGCATTGATGCAGCAGCACAGCTGGCCGGAAAACCAAGTATGATGAGCCCCGAAGGTGGCAAGCCTGCTACAGCACATGACCATGGTAATATGTCTAAAGACGCAATGGAAAACATGGAAAGCACCATTCAGCCATCTGAAAACAAAGAGATTTCTGGCTATGACGCCCCAAAACTATTTAAAAAACAGTTGACGGCACTTTTTGAACAGTACATTGACATGAAAGATGCCATGGTGGCATCGGATGCTGAAAAAACATCTTCCGAGGCAAAAAAAACGCTCCAGGCACTTAAAAACACAGACATGGCCCTGCTCAAAGGAAACGCTCATGTCTTCTGGATGAAAAACCTCGACAAAATGAAATCAGCACTGAATACCATCAGCGAATCGGAGGATCTAGAAATACAACGAGCGGCTTTTGTGGAGTTCAATCCCATCATTTTTAATAAGATTAAAGCATTCGGGCTGGACGGAAAAACTGTTTACTACCAATTCTGCCCAATGGCAAACAATGATAAAGGTGCTTTCTGGTTGAGTACTGAAGAAAACATCCGCAACCCGTATTATGGCGATATGATGCTGGAGTGCGGGGAGGTGAGAGAGACGCTGAAATAAGGTTGAGATTGAGGTTAATAAAAGAACAATTCATTCATTTTTTTAACCTTAGCCTTAATCAAAGCTGAGACTTTACTTCGTTTTAACCAACAAAACATTTAAGTCATGGATGAAAGTATGATAACAAGCTCTTTTCAGTTTTCAAAACCCGTCTCGAAAAACGACATTCCGGAAATTATACATCAAATGTCAGAATTGAAGGGAGTTGAAAAGGCAAACGTTTCGGAATTAGAGGTGACCATCACATACGATGGTTATGTACAGACAGAAGAACTCCTGAAGCAGAAACTGGAGAATATCGGCTATGCATTTTTAGATAAAAGCAAACAATCCAAAGGATGGCTTAAAAAACTGGCAGACTACATCTCTAAAGGCAATAATGAAGCTTTTAAAGGTGGACAACCGGACTGCTGTAATCCTGACCATCCAAATTAACCTGATTAATTCATGAATCTTCGTGATGAGATGATCAAATAGCAAGAAATGCAATCAACCGCAGATAAATTTGATGAAGGAAATAATGAAACGAGCAAGATTGTGAGTTCAATACGGCCATAAGAAATTTGTTTACAGCTATTTGCATAAAAATAAAACGGACTGTTTAACCAACTAAACATTGAAGGAATGAGACTCATTAAAGCATACATCCGTCATATTAAAGTTGAGGAGGTTTACAAGGCCTTAAAATCTGAAGGCTTTGGTGCCATGACTCTGGTTGAATGTGAAGGAACCGGAAAATACACCGACAGTGAGCAAGGACACATCAGCGAAAAATACCCATTTGCGGATGCTTGCAAGGTCACCAAAATTGAAATATTGGTTTCTCAAAACAATGTAAAAAAGGTAGTTGCTCTCATTCGGGAAAAAGGACGAACCGGATATAAGGGTGACGGAATGATTTTAGTGTCGCCTGTTGATGAAGCCTACAAAATCAAAAACAATGATTCAGGGATTAAATCGATTTAAGGAAAACCTGAACAGAGGAGAACATGTGAAAGGGGCAAAATAATTTCAAAGTCACCCATCCTGATTACAGAAACAATAGAAGAATTGCCATTACTATATAAACAAAGGAATTATGTAATTTTTCCCCGGAATAATGTAAAATTAAACTTACCACAAAGAGTTATATTACATCAGCATTGTCTGGAGAAATATATTTATTGAAAGAAGATTGCTTCGTTTTGCTCGCAGTGCAGCAATCTCAATCTTTTAACCAGACACCAATGATATTGCATAAAAAATTTCATCAACCTTAACCACAGTTCAAGACTATTAATCATTAAAAACAAATCGCTATGAAACGTAAAATGTTAAGTCTGTTATCCATGTTGCTCATTGGATCAGTAGCAGTATTTGCACAAAGCAAAACCGAAAAATTTGAAGTAAAAGGCAATTGCGGCATGTGTGAAACCCGTATCGAGAAAGCTGCAAATTCAGTTGAAGGAGTTAGCCAAGCCGATTGGGATCAAGAGTCCATGATGGCAACCGTTGTCTTTGACCAGTCAAAAACCTCGCTGGATAACATTCAAAAAGCCATTGCAAAAGTAGGACATGACGCTGGAAAACACAAAGCTTCGGATGAAGTTTATGATAAACTTCCGGGATGCTGCAAATACGACCGTTCTGAAAAAATGGAGAAAATAGGTACTAAACTAGAAGTAGAGGAAGTAGAAGAAGAAGTAGAAGAATAGGCAGAAGGCTTGGAGCAAGGAGCATTGTCACTGAAAACCAGCCGCTCAATCGGACGTAAATAAAATTCATGAATTTTATTTACGACTAAGATATAAGACATGAGCTATGGCACCGGGAGGGAGCCATAGCTCATGCATCTTGTGTTATGCTCTATGCGCTCTGCTCTATGCCCATTGCTCCATCAAACAATCTTAATTCCTGCTTGTTACCCTTCCAAAGACATTGATTATGAAAAACTTCACTTCCACAAAATTCATTGTCATGCTTTTTATTACAGCCGGACTGAGCGCCTGTAATGCACAAGGGAAAAACAGCTCCAATACCGGCTCAACGGAAAAAAGCAAAGATTTCAACCCCGATATAGAAATTGAGTTAACCGCTCAACCGATGGCTATGCAGCTCTTAGATGGCCCAAAAACGGAAGTATTTCACTATGACGCAAAATTGATCAAAGGGGAAGACTACAACCTCTCCAAAATAGAAGGTTCCTATCTCGGGCCAATCATCAAAGTAAAGCGGGGACAAAAAATCAGGGTCATCTTTAAAAACCACCTGCCGCGCGAAAGCATTATCCACTGGCATGGCTTGCATTTACCGCCCAAGATGGACGGACATCCAATGCATGCTATTAACAACGGCGAAACTTACGTTTACGAAATGGAGATTGTTGATCGCCCCGGCACTTATTGGTTTCATCCACATCCCGATAAAATTACCGGTCCTCAGGTTTACAAAGGCCTGGCTGGATTATTCATCATTGAGGGTAAAAACGAGAAATTGCCTTCGGGTGAATACGACCAGCCATTGGTAATTCAGGACAGATCATTTGATGAAAACAATCAACTTATGTATGTTGAAGGTAGTCCCATGCAACGCATGGAGGGGTTTCTGGGAGATCAGATATTTATTAACGGGCAAAAAGAGCAAACCAAAACTGTTAAGCAGGCAACATATCGTTTCAGAGTGCTTAACGGCTCTAACGCCCGCATATACAAACTGGCCTGGAGCGATGGTTCAGCCGTAAGAGTTATAGCCACAGATGGCGGATTACTGGAAAACCCCATCAGCAAACCCTATTTAATTCTGGCTCCTGGCGAGAGGGTGGAAATTTGGAAAGATTTTTCGAATTTCAAAACTAACGAACAAGTTATCCTTAAAAGTCTGGCTTTTAATTCAGGCACCTCTATGGGCCAAATGGGAGGCGGAATGATGCAAGGGGATACCTCCGGAAAAAACGGAGGACCCATGGATATACATACCTTTAAAGTTGCTCAGGAAAAAGGTAAATCATTAAAACTGCCCCAACGTTTCGATGCTATTGAACCAATTGACCCAACAAAAGCTGTCAATTATGATTCGCCTAAACAATTCCACTTTTATAATGATCGCATGAACTGGGTCATTAACGGCGAAACTTTCGATATGGAAGAAGTAGCAGACTGGGAGAAAGTGAAACTCAACACCACGGAAGTCTGGCAGTTCATAAACGGAGACAACGGTAGCGGGATGGGTATGATGCAGGACATGATGCAACTCCCCCACCCTGCCCATATTCACGGATTACAGTTTCAAATTACAGAACGGGATGTTTCCGGTATGGATGCGGCTGTTTGGCAAAGTGTAAAAGACGGCTTCATCGACCAGGGCTGGCAGGATACTTTTTTGCTGATGCCCGGGATGAAAGTAAAAGTAGTAATGACTTTCAGAGACTTCACCGGAAAATACATCTATCACTGTCACAACCTTGAGCACGAAGACATGGGAATGATGCGGAATTACGAAGTGCTTCCGTGAAATTAGCTGTTAGCGGTTAGCTCTTGGCTCTTAGTTCCTGGCAGCGCAATTGCAAGGCAGAAGTAGCTTGAATCCGAAAGTTCAAAGAAATAATCAATTAAATATACGAAAGACTAATATTTACAAAAAACAGGAGGAATAATTATGAAAACTACATTAATCGCAATCCTGATTCTGATATCAGGAACATTAACTGCAAATGCTCAGATGGACAAACAGGATAAAAAGAAATCCAATGAGCAAAAAGAGATGATGATGCAGGAAAAAGAAAGGCCCGACATGCAGGGCAAGATGATGCAGAATCTCAGGATGAGGCCCATGCACGACAATATGATGATGCAGGATATGCCCATGCAACGTTACATGATGATGGTAAACATGATGCCAAAAATGCAGGACAAACTTTCCCTTTCTTCCGAACAAACCAAAGAACTCATTGACATGAAAGCTGCGTTTGAAAAACAACAAGTGGACATGAAGTCTGAAATGAATGAGCAGAACAATCGGCTCGAAGAACTTCTTAAAAATGAAGCCTCATCGGATGAGGTGCAGGCCCAGCTTCAGGAATGCGCTGACATAAGGATAAAGATGCATGTAAAGGCTTACGAAACAGCAATGAAAATGCGTAAGGTTCTCAATGAAGAACAACAGGAAAAAGCCTGTAAAATGATGGATGATAATTCAGATGGAATGATGCAGGGAATGAGGAATCAATAACAATAAAACACATGAAATGATACAAGGAAGCCTTACGGAGTAAAGATAGAAGCCCCCCAGCCCCCTTCCAAAAAAAAGGGGTGGGGAAAGCGTCTATCTGAAGGAGTGCAGGTATCTCGAAAAACAAAAAAGACTGTTTGATTGCAGAGCGCTGAAAGACATATCAAGGCTAAAATGAAAGGAGTAAATCATGTTTGAAGAAGGCGTTTTAGGACAGGAGAATATTGTGACCATCATTATTGGGGTGGTAGTGTTATCTTTTATAATCTGGTTAATAACCAACTCCTATAAAAAAAGGAAAAACAATCAGTCTCCTTTGAAAAAAGGTCTTGACCTTTTAAAAGAGAAATATGCTCACAAAGAGATCAATGAGCAGGAATTTAAAGATCGTGAAAAGACACTGATGGGAGCCCAGACAAAACAGAGCTTTAACAGAGATCATCAGGAGTCCTAAACACAACCACTATCAGTACAAGAATCAGGAGGATTAAAACACTCAAAAAATATGTAGATCACTATTTCTCCTGGAACAAGCACGAAACCAACAAACCCTGGTGTGTTTGTAATAAAAAAATCGATGAATTAGACCAACACAAAAAGACAACAACTATGATGGACGGATTCACAGGACACGGATGGGGGATGGGATGGGGCTGGATCATTGGCCTCATCATCATCGTGGCAATAATTTGGTTTTTCGCAAAATCGGCAAATCAAAACAGCTCTAATATCCAGTCCGGGAGTAAATCGCCTTTCGACATTTTAAAAGAACGCTATGCCAAAGGTGAAATTGATAAACCTGAATTTGAACAACGCAAAAAAGATTTGGAATAGAAAAGGTTTGGTGAATTAGGTTTGCTGGATGGTATCTGCCAAAAGTCATGGTGGATACCGCCAGGCTTGGCCGCTTTGCTCACAAAGAATCCGCCAGACTAAATATAACCCCAAAAACAAACTTTATGCAAAAAAACCATAAAGATCACCACAACTCATCTCATCAAAATAATGGTATAGATAACCCAGAGGAACTGCAGGACCATAAACATAAGAATGGCGGACATAATCATCACCATGGACATGAAAACCACGAAAGCCATGGTGATTCTCACGAAGATGGGGGCCATGGTGGCCACGACCACTCTCAGCACCATGCCATGATGATCAGGGATTTCCGGAAACGTTTCTGGATATCACTTATTCTATCCATTCCGATATTGGTTTTGTCTCCCATGGTACAGGGTCTTCTTGGCTTTGAATTCTCGCTGACTCAGGGATACGACAACTACCTGCTGTTCACACTTTCCACGGTCGTTTTCTTTTACGGTGGATGGCCCTTTCTCTCGGGGTTGATTGACGAGTTGAAGAAAAAACAACCGGGCATGATGACGCTAATTGCAGTGGCCATCACGGTTGCCTGGGGTTACAGTTCGGCCACCACTTTCGGACTTGAAGGCAGCAGTTTTTTCTGGGAACTGGCGACATTGATAGACATCATGCTGTTGGGTCACTGGATTGAGATGAAGTCAGTCATGGGAGCATCTCAGTCTCTCCAGAAATTGGTAGCCCTCATGCCTTCTGAAGCTCACCTTTTGAAAAATGGTGAAACGGAAGATGTAAAAGTAGATGAACTGAAAAAAGAAGACCAAGTACTGGTTCATCCCGGCGAAAAGATTCCGGTGGACGGTGTCATCACTGATGGTGAAAGCAGTGTGAACGAATCCATGGTCACAGGAGAATCCAAACCGGTAAAGAAATCCAAAGATGACAAGGTAATTGGTGGCACCATCAATGGCAATGGTTCTCTAACCCTTTCGGTGCAACAGATTGGTGAAGAAGCCTACCTCAGCAAAGTCATCGACATGGTGCAGGAAGCACAAAATAAAAAATCCAAAACACAGAATCTTGCCGACCGGATAGCTGCCTGGCTTACCATTGTTGCACTAACCGTTGGATTTGGCACATTAATCACCTGGCTGCTGCTTGGCGAAAGTTTTGTTTTTGCCCTTGAACGAATGGTCAGTGTTATGGTCATAACCTGTCCCCATGCCCTGGGGCTGGCCGTGCCTTTGGTCGTCGCTATTTCAACTTCATTAGCGGCCAGCAAGGGGTTGTTGATCCGCAACCGGACGGCCTTTGAAAATTCGCGCAAAATTACGGTGCTGGCCTTCGATAAAACCGGAACGTTAACCAAAGGAAACTTTGCTGTAAGCCGCTACGAAGCCCTTTCAGAGGAGTATAAAAAGGATGATATCCTCAAACTGGCGGGAGCCCTGGAATCCAAATCGGAGCATCCACTGGCAACCGGCATTATGCAAAAAATAAAAGAACTGGAACTTGACATCAATGAAGCAGATGATTTCAATGCCATCAGCGGAAAGGGAATCGAAGGGCTTGTGGACAATAAAAAAGTAAAAGTAGTGAGCCCTAACTACCTAAAAGAGAACAACATAGAAATTACTGATGACCAAAAAGGCAATCAGCAGGAAACGGTGGTTTTTGTACTGGTGGACGACCATCCGGCAGGGGTCATTGCTATGTCGGATGAAATTCGACCTGAGGCCCATGAGGCCATTGCAACCTTAAAAGAAAATGGCATTAAGGTGGTGATGATGACCGGCGACAATGAGAAAGTGGCCAAAGCCGTGAGTGACGAATTGAAACTTGATGACTATTTTGCCGGAATTTTACCCGAACAAAAACTGGAGAAGATTAAAGAACTTCAGGAAAATGGCGAATTTGTTGCCATGACGGGTGACGGCATCAACGACGCTCCGGCCCTGGCCACTGCCAATATTGGCATCGCCGTAGGATCGGGAACCGATGTGGCGGCAGAAACGGCCGATATTATTCTGGTGAACAGTAATCCTCAGGATATTGCATCACTAATAACCTTTGGAAAAGCCACCTATCGAAAGATGATTCAGAACTTCGTCTGGGCAACCGGATACAATGTGGTGGCCATTCCGTTGGCTGCAGGTGTTCTGTATAGTGCAGGTATTGTGATTAGCCCCGCCGTTGGTGCGGTCCTCATGAGTCTGAGTACAGTGATTGTGGCTGTTAACGCACAGTTGCTGAAGCGAAAGCTGAAGTAGAAGCAGTAAATGAAATTCATGAATTTCATTTACCTGCAACTCTATCCCCCCACCCTTATTGTTAAACTCTAAAAAACGAACAACTATGAACTATTACATCGAAAAAACCCTCAACACAGATTTTGACTCTGCAGTGGAGAAGACAAAAGAAGCTTTATCACAGCAGGGCTTTGGTATATTGTCTGAGATTGACATTGACGAAAAACTGAAAGCCAAACTGGATGTGGATTTCAGGAAATATAAAATTTTGGGTGCCTGCAATCCTCCCAATGCTTACAAAGCCTTACAGCAAGAGAATAAAATAGGCACTATGCTCCCGTGCAGTGTGATTATACAAGACCTGGGAAATGGTAAAACTGAAGTTGCTGCAGTGGATCCTGT
>NZ_JADQBH010000041.1 GCF_016278715.1 Marinilabilia sp.
ACAAATCCTCAAAATACTGCCCTCGCTCTACCAGGCTATTGGTGAATGAGGAACCTACATTGTTCTCAGCCAACTGATCTAATGCTGTTCTTACACCTTTTCCCATTTTTACCGATCCGCAAGCATAAATTACAGCTCCCTGATTTAGCCAGGATCTGATATCTGAAGCTTTTTCTTTGATTTTATACTGAACATAAACTTTCTGATTTTGGTCTCTGGAGAAAGCAAGATCCAGGTGAGTAAGTATTCCTGTGTTTTTCAGTTTTGTGAGGTATTCTTTGTAGAGAAAATCGGATTGTTGGTTTTTCTCCCCAAAAATGAGCCAGTTTTGAGAAGCTGATTTAAGGTTTCGTTGTTGCAAAAAGCCTATGAAAGGGGCAATTCCGGTTCCTGAAGAAATCATGATGATGGGTCGCCCCGGATCTTTGGGGAGTCTGAAATTTTCATTGGGGATTACTCTGAACTGAATCTCCGACCTGGTTTTTAGAAATTGACTCAGGTGAGATGAACAGGCTCCGTAATAGATTTTGTTTTGCGTTTGATAACTGATTTGCTTTACTGTAAGATGGATTTGTTCAGGAGTAACCAGCTGACTTGAGGCGATGGAATAATAGCGTGGTTTTATCTTTCCGGCAACAGCAACCAATTCATCAGGACATAACTTTCCCGGAAAATCAATTATCAGATTAAGCAGGTTGTTGTTTTGAATATAATCCTTCAGCCTCTCTTCTTTTTTTAGAATCGATGCAAGATCCTGGTTGCGTGTAACCTCGTAATATTTGGTGATTGTCCTACCTGATAAAGAGGTGATTTCCAGCCTTGATAGCAGCAAATCGTCCAGTCTCTCATTGTTTCCTTGGTAATTTATTGTTTGATTCCTTTGACAGTGAGAAAGATGCAGTAATTCATCCACCATTATTCCGGGATTCATTGGAACCATTGAAATACAGTCGCCCGGATAGTACGTTACGTGTTCGGGAGAGGTAGTCAACACAATGTGGAAAATCTTATCCTTTGAATGCGGGTTCAGTCGGTGTCTGCTTTCGATGATTCCCGTATGCAAACCACGGCTCTTCCTGGCTGGAAGGGCGGTTGACTGTTGAGTGGGCTTATTTGGTCTCTTAGAGGGTTTACTTTTCTTAAGGAAATGGTTATAGCTTGTTTGAATCCAGTTGAGGGCGGTATCTCTGAAATCGGTATCACAGTCAGCTCTTTCAATGAGTGGTTGTGCACCCAGAGCATTCAGTTTTTGCTCGATGTTCTTGCCGGCCTGGCAGAAAAACTCGTAGTCGGAATCGCCCAGGGCACATATCGAATAGGAAAGATGCTGGAGGGAGATATCAGAAGTGAATAGTTGCTCGTAGAAAGGTACAGCTGACGGAGGTGGCTCGCCTTCCCCATGGGTGCTGACTACAATGAAAAGGTTGCTGATTGTGGCCAGCTTCCCGGGGGAGAACCCTTTCATGTTTTGCAGGTCAATTGTTGTGTCCTGGCTTTTCAGGTATCGTGCCGTTTCTTCGGCAATAAACCTGGCATTGCCAGACTTACTGCCATAGAGAATGGTTACATCAGCCGGAGTGATTTTTCGCCCCATTTTGAATATACTCGATATATTGGTCTTGATCATCGTATAAGGTTTTATATTGTCTTTGCAAGAAAATCCCAACGACTACGTTATTCTCGTTTTGGAATCAGTCATTTACAAAAAGTAAATTCCTTGGATTCAAAAACTTCGAAAGCCTTGTATTTGGCGCTTTCTTATCAAAGATTAAAAAACTTTAGTTTTTTTGCTGGTACTATATAATTTCAGGTGACAACAGAATCTCAGAACAAGGATTTTTGGCGCTTTCTTGTCCTTTTATACCACATCATAAATCCGGTTACCGGTAAAGAGGCTGCGATCAGACTCAGAATAAATGCCAGTATCTTACCGGGTATTCCTAAGATGGCTCCGGTATGAATGTCGTAATTGGCAGCAATCAGTTTTTCTCCGGTATTTTTATCTTCATGACCTCTTTTGGCGAGGAGTTCTCCGGAAAAACGGTCAAACTGCAGTTGATGAGATTGAAAATACAATCCTTCTTTTTGTTGCACAAAAACATTGATTATTCCTGCACTGTCTCGGGGAAGCGTAAACCTGAATGCTGCGGCATCTCCATGAAGATTGAGCGATTCGTGAAAGGCTTTGGTGAGGGGTTGCTCAATTTGCCGGGCGTGGAGACCGGATTCAGCACTAAGCCGTTCGGGTGGTTTAGTTGTACCGGATGCTGCCACATATACAAGGCCCTGAAACCAGCCAAATGCCCAGATCATCCCTGTAAGGGAGATAATCAGTAATCCTGCAAGTCCCCAAAAACCCAAAACATTGTGCAGGTCATAGAATTTTTTGTAAATCCCAGTGGACTTTTTCCACTTGATTCGAAACAGGTTTCGGACACTTTTGAAGCTTTTGGGCCACCACAAAACCAGACCAGTGATTAGAAGCACCACAAAAATGAGGGTAGCCCATCCCACAATTGGTTGCCCGATAGATGTTTTAAACAACAGGCTCCAGTGGAGAAATTTGACCACATTGAAGAAATCGTTTTTTTCGTTGTAAACCCCTTCTACCTGTCCGGAATATGGATTAACGAAAACAGTATTGTAGAATTCGATATTGGTGAAATAGGTGATTCCTTCGGGGTTGTTTTTGTAACTGAAGAACACCTGGTTTTTGTCCGGATTGTTGTAAACGTTAAACCAGCTGGTAGTTTCACCTGTTGGGAAAGCTTCCTGGGCTGCCTCCAGTAGTTTCTCCTGCGGGAGGCGTTCGATGCCGGTATTTTTATCGGCATAGATGGCATCTTCTCTGAGCCAGGTGGTGATTTCTTCATGAAAAACATACAGGCAGCCGGTAATCGAAACAATAAAAACGATAATTCCGGACAGAAGCCCCAGCCATAGATGTAGCTGAAAAATTATTTTTTTTACCATGATAAGGATCTTTGATGATGTCAGGTTTTAAAACCGGGAAATCCATCCCTCCATGTGAACGGAAAGATGGATATATCCTGAGCTTTTGTGTTTTGTTGTACTGAATCAAAATCTGTAACTCACGCCCAGACGGTAGTTGATGCCTGGTTCGGTTTGCCAGTAGTAGAAGCTTTGGTATCCGCTTCCGGAATAGAGGTACTCATCCAGCAGGTTGTTGATATTCAGTCTGACAGAAAAACCATTCGATTGCCATGACAGTGCCCCGTCTAGTCGTAAATAATCGGGAAGAACGGCCTGATTGTCGGCGCCCCAGTTCCAGGAAGAGCGATCAGCCTGGTATTGATAACCAAGTGCCACTCCTAATCCATTTAGCGTAGAGTTTCTGAAAGTGTATTTTAGCCAGCCGTTACTGATGTGTTTTGCATGTCCGGCCAAGCGATTACCCACATTTTCGGGATTGGTGTCTTCTGTAATTTTCACCTCAGTATTGGCATAGTTGAGAATCAGATTTAAGCCTCTGAAGATTTGTCCCTGAATATCAAACTCAAAGCCTTTGGATTGTGCTTCTCCCAATTGAATCTGATAATTCACATCTTCCGGATCGGTGGTCAGCACGTTTTTTTTGGTGATCTGATAGATGGTGATGGAGGAGTTCCATTTTCCATTGGCCCATTTGCGCTTGATTCCTGCTTCCAGGTCTTTGGCTTCTACGGGGTTAAATGCATTACCTTCCTTGTCCGTTCCCGATTCGGGCAGGAAAGACTGGTCGAAAAGCCCATAGATGGAGGTATTGTCATCAATAGAAAAGCTGATTCCTGTCCGGGGGGTGAAAACATCATCGTCGGTGTCGGCACCATAGATGGAAGAAATAAAATGCGTGTAGCGCCCAGCCAGTGTCAGTCTCAGCCGATCCTCAAAGAAACCCAGTTCATCCTGAAAATAGAATGCTGATGAACCTGCTATTTGAGCGGCCGGATAGGTGCCATTGTAGGCTCTCTGGCGAATGCTCAGAGAGCGGTCAAATTCCGGAAACTGGGAAGTGTGGACATAGTGCACCGGGTTGTTGCTGTCCAGCGGGTTGTTTGCCCCGGCCAGGGGGCCACTCTGAAACCAATCTGCATAATAAGTCTTGTCGCTCATGTCGATCCCTGTCAGTATACGGTGTTTAACAGGCCCGGTTTGTTCTTCTCCACTGACGTATATCTGTCCCGATTTCGCTGTGCTTATGGCATCCCAGATGGAAAGAGAGCGGTAAATCAGCCCGTCATTGGAAACCGAATCGGCCCACAAAGAACTTCCTTTTAATTTATAGTCTAAGTACCCCAGTTGGGCGGTCAGTTTCCAGCGATTGTTGAATTGATGATTCAGCGTAACAAAAGCATTGTGTTCCTGCATTTTTGTGGGGTCGATGTTGGGCTCTGCCAAAGTGAAATTTCGTGGTAAGATTCCCATGTCATCGGCCGCAAATACATAAGCTGCGCCCACCACCGAAAGCGTAGAGTGTTGGTAGATGTACCGGGCCGTAAGGCTGGTCTTTTCACTGATGTCATATTTGATGGATGGATTGATGGTGTAACGGTTATTGTATTCAAAATTGCGGTGCGAATTCTGAACCGAGCCCATAAGATTGAGTCGGTAACTCAATTGCTGATTTTCATCAATGGGACCTCCAAGGTCCACGGTGGCCCGCTTGGTGTTGAATGAACCGGCCATTATGGATACTTCCCTGTCTGCATCCTTGTCAGGCGTTTTTGTTACCACATTGTAAAATCCTCCGGGCTCGCCCGATGACAACATAAAACCTGCCGGCCCTTTTACGAATTCTATTCTGTCAACAATGGACATATCTTCCGTGAGTGGCCCCCAGGGTAAATCAACGTTCATCCCGTTTCGAAAGGCAGGTAGCTTAAATCCACGCATGTTTATTCTGGCAAATGTTCCCCAGTGTTCAATCATCTGCGCCCCGCTGGTGTTTCGGGTTACGTTTTCAAGCATATTGGTGAGCTGCTGGTCGGCCAAAACTTCCTTATTGATGATCTGCACATTTTGACTCATTTTCAACAACGGGGTTTGATAGCGGAGAGACGAAGAGGTGTTTTCCGCGGTATAATTTGTTTGACGTTCACCCACAACCCGGACTTCGGCAATTTCCCTGTCGGCTTTATGCATGTGAATGGGGGGTACCTGCGTTACCTGTCCGGTTTTTACCGATATTTTTATAATTTGTGATTCAAATCCAACATAAGATGCCTTTAACGTGTAATTTCCTGGCTGGATGCTTGTTATGTTATATTCTCCTTGCGAGTTGGTGATCGTTCCTTTGTCCGTCCCTACGATTCCAATGCTAACCGGGGCATGCTCATCTTGGGGCATTAGTACATTCCCGGTGATGGAACCGTGCTGGGCGTAGATGGATCCAAAACAAAGTAATAAAACTGATAGGATAAATAGTTTTCTCATGCGTAGTAAGGTTTATGTTTTGTAACGAAAAAATATTGAATTGATAAATCCCTGGTGATTAATAGGCAGGTTTTCTACAATCCGTGAACAGGAATTGACGTTACAAAACTATCGGATCCATAAATGGCCGGCAATCCCAACAAATTGCCATTTATTGATATACGGGATCCTAAAGCCGGAATCCCGGAAAAGGAAAGTTTTTCTTTCTGTAATTTGGCTATTGAGTGTTGGCAAATAAGTGTTTGCGGAGGGTAAGCAATGTTTTGGGTAAAAGGGCGGATTTGGTATGGTATGTAAAGTTTCCTCCCCATTTTTAGTGAGTTCTACGTGGGATTAAGAGAGATGTATTTTATTAATTTCACAGGTCTGCACCTCTTTGCGGTCAGTCCTGAAATGTTATTTCCGCCTTCCCGGAAGATCAATTTCATTATTTTTCTCGGTCAACAGCGAAAGAATTTGTTTCTTTGAGGTGGCAAAATCCTGATTGAACAATGATTACTTTTATCTCTTCTATCGCAGCCCTTATCTTGGGTTTTTTTTTCTACGGAAAGTTTGTTGAACGTTTTTTCGGAGCCTCGGATGATCGACCTACACCTGCAATTCAGGAAAATAATGGGGTGGATTATGTTCCTATGCCTACCTGGAAGGTTTTTACCATTGAGTTTTTGAATATAGCAGGTTTGGGACCCATCTTTGGAGCTATTTTGGGAGCTATGTATGGCCCCATGGCATATTTGTGGATAGTGCTGGGATGCATTTTTATGGGTGCGGTACACGATTATTTCTCGGGTATGCTTTCCGTCAGGAGCAACGGTGCCAGCATTCCTGAAATTGTTGGAAAATATCTTGGACCCGGATTTCAGAACTTTATGCGTGTTTTTTCATTGCTGTTGTTGATTTTTGTGGGAGTGCATTTGTTTCGGGGCCTGCAGGGTTGTTGGCCACGCTCACTGATGGCGGATTGCAAATATGGCTTTATGTAATTTTTGCTTACTATATGATTGCCACACTTCTGCCGGTTAATAAAATTATAGGTCGCATTTATCCTGTGTTTGGAGCTGCTTTGCTGATTATGGCTGTTGCAATCGCGGGGGCGATGATTTATTACGGAAGTACAGGTGAACTGATTATTCAGGAGCTGCAATTTGGCAGTTTTCGTAACTGGCACCACAACCCGACTGAAAATTTACTCTTCCCCATGATGTTTATTGTCATTTCATGTGGTGCTTTAAGCGGATTTCACTCCACGCAGGCACCGATGATGGCCCGCTGCATTAAAAAAGAAAGCAAGGGACGATTTGTTTTTTATGGAGCTATGATTGCCGAGGGAATTGTGGCGATTATTTGGGCCACCGCTGCTATGAATTTCTTCGGTACCGCTGACGACCTGAACAAAACCATATTGACAGATGGATACAATCCGGCCTGGGTAGTGAATGAAATCAGCCGTTCATGGCTGGGTGCCGTTGGTGCTGTTTTTGCCATAGTGGGAGTAATTGCTTGCCCCATAACCACCGGAGATACTGCGTTTCGTAGCGCCCGGCTCACCATTGCGGATGTTTTTCAACTGGATCAGTCTTCTATCTACAAACGGCTGGCAGTTAGCTTGCCACTGTTTGCAGTTGGATTTGTCTTGTCCCAACTGGAGTTTGCAACTATTTGGAAGTATCTGGGATTGTCAAATCAGGTGCTTGCCGTCGTGGTTTTGTGGGCAGGAGCCATGTATTTGGTTAAAGAACAAAAAAAGCACTGGATGCTCTCTCTTCCGGCTGCCTTTATGACAGCGGTTTGTGTTTCTTACCTGTTGGTGGCCCCCGTAAAAACCGGTGGCTTCTCTCTAGACCCATCATGGGGAACATTGGGGGGAGTTGTCTTTGGGCTGGCTTCTTTGGGGGTTTTTCTTTATCGTGCCCATCAACAGAAAAAATAATTGCATAGCGTCGAAACTCTTTCAGAAAAAATCTTTTCGCATACAATGGTGATTTAAAATAATGGTTCTGATTACGGATTTTATCACCATCGTCACTCTTTATTTTTTTCATGGGGGCTGAAAGCCCAACTTAACTCAATATTTTTATTCAATTAACTGCCCTTACAGGGCGACAATTCTAATGTCCTTAATTTCCCAACGTGATACGTTGGGCTGAATTAAGTCGGACTTACAGCCCGAAAGAAATCACCATAAACAATTCAGACATTTACCATTAAGGGGTTGAAAACAAAATATGATTGCAAATAAACCCTTTTAGAATGCCGAAATTATTGATATTGAAACATGTTTTGTATTTTTAGAAAAGTAGAATTAATTGTTTTTTTTGCCGATAAGGTCATAGATATTTAACTGATACATTTTGCAGTTCCGCAGATGTTGGTTATTGAATTGAATGGTTTTTTGCTACCGTTTTGTCATCGCTCCGTGGTTGCGCATAATTTTCTGGATGCCAACCACATTGCAGAAATCTGCCAATACAACTCCTTTGTTTTCTTCATGGCTTGGTCCTGGCAAAATGAAGAATGAAATTTTGTTTTTGATATTTTTCCTTTAAATTTGCCGACAACAACACTGGTTCGTTTTTCCTGTTTCAGGAGAACGATTAATAGGGAATCCGGTTAAAATCCGGAGCTGTCCCCGCAGCTGTAAGCTCTTTGTATGGTTTGAATAACACTTTTGCCACTGGAAATTTTACAATGACCAATTATCAATGGCCAATAATCAATGTTTAATTGATTATTGATAACTGATAATTGATGCCGATTCCGGGAAGGCGATTCAAACCAGAGCAAGCCAGAAGACCTGCCAGATAATTTAATTCGTAGCTTTCGGGTGGAAAAGCGAAGATATGAACGATTTTTCTTGTTCTATTTTCACTAATACCGGATGTTCCGAATGATTAAAAATTTATTTAATCATTTGTAACTATGTCTCTTAGGTTTTTTATTTTTTGTGCGTTGCTGGCTTCGGCAACCAATGTTTTGGCGCAGGATTTTTTCCAGGAAGATCCGGTAAAGCTGAAAGAAGTTCGGGTAACTTCCCAGCGATTGCACGACTATGCGGTGGGAGCTACAGTGTCAGGTCCCGATTCCGGTTTGGTAAAATTGCATCGGAATGAATCCCTCTCTTCTTTACTTGCCAATACATCCGGCATATCTCTGAAAACCTACGGTCCGGGAGGACTCGCTTCTGTCAGCATCAGAGGTGGAGGTTCGTCTCAGACAGCGGTTTTGTGGAATGGGCTCAATATCCAAAGTCCAATGAGCGGAGGAGTAAATCTTTCCGTTATGCCTGTTCGTTTTTTTAATAATGTTGAGGTTCAGCATGGAGGCTCAGGCACTTTGTTTGGTAGTGGTGCAATAAGTGGAGTAATACATTTATCGGGCGATGATCTGATGCAAAAAGAAAATTCGGTAGGCGCATCGGTTGCCACGGGTAGTTTCGGTTTTGGCTCGGTAAGTGCAGACCTGAAAACCGGAACCTCCGGTTTTGCTTCAAAACTTTCGGTATTTGGACAAAAAGCTGATAATGATTTTACTTTTACCAATACCTCCCGGATGGGCCATCCAGAGGAGACGCAAACCAATGCCGGTATGGCACAATATGGCATTCTTCAGGAAAATCAGTGGCGCATCTCCGAAAAATCATTTCTTACAACAGGATTCTGGTATCAGGATTACGACAAAGACCTTCAGACACTTATGAGTAGCCGTCGTCCGAATGTAACCAACCAAAAAGATATCAACATTCTGGCTTCGGTCAATTTTAAACAGTACACTCAGAGCGGAATGCTAAATGTAAAGCAGGGTCTCATCAGAAATAAAGTGCTTTACAGCGACCCTGACCTTGTAAATCCTCAGGCTGATAACAATTCTTTTTCCTGGATCAATGAGGCAGAATATAAATATCGGTTCGGGAAATACCATTCTGTCAATGCGGGATTAAACTACACCTATGAACTTGCCCGTTCGGACGGGTACATGGGTATGTTGTC
>NZ_JADQBH010000110.1 GCF_016278715.1 Marinilabilia sp.
GAATCCAAGCGGGTAAAGGAATCGCTTGATGTGTTGGGCGATTTGGTAAAGGAGACGCATAGTAGTGACCTGATAGATGGTCTTTACAATCTGGAAATGACTTACAAAAGTCTTCTGCGTTATACCGTTGAGGGGTTTTCCGACCCTGAGCGACAAGAGGTTTACAACCATCTCCTGGTGGATGTTTACAAAATTGCCGACCGTATTTTGGATGAGTTGCGCAATCGAAACGGACAGGGATGGCTCTTTGATGCCCGCAGATATTTAAGAAGCAAGCCTGAAGAAGAGCTTACCGCTGTGGTAGAGGATTACCTGAAAGCCATCGACCAGTATTTGGTAGCCTATACCGTAGATTCGGAGATTCCACTGTCCTATGAACTGGAGAAATCGCAGGACAGGCTCTTCGAGCTGGTAGCTTCAATGCCTGATTTTTCAAAAAACCGGCAAGAACAAGTTCGGGAGGTTTTCTTTGGAGATGAATTCTTCTGGCCCTGGCAGAGTGTTATGGTGAGTGCACTGACCCTTAACTTGCTTTCAACTTTCCGGGAAGAGAATCTTGATTTGATGTTTGAATTGTGCGGGCATCCCAATAAGCAGGTGAAGCTACGTGCCTTTACCGGGTTGCTTTTTGTGCTCTACCAATACGACACCCGCCTGTCGTTGACTTCCGGTATGGGAGAGAAGATTTCACGACTCAACGAACTGTTTTCAACCCAAACCATTCAATCGGTTTTGATTCAGATTATCCGAACGCGTGAGACAGAGAAACTCACTAAAAAAATGAACGAGGAAATTATTCCGGAGGTGGCTCGTATTCAGCCTAACCTTCGTAAAAAACTGGATCTTGATAATTTGCTCAATGATGCGCTGCCGGAAGATAAGAATCCCGACTGGGAGGATATTTTTTCTGACTCACCTGAACTTATGGACAAGCTCGAAGAGCTGAGCCATCTTCAAATGGAGGGGGCCGACTTGTTTATGTCCACTTTTAAGATGTTGAAGCATTTTCCGTTTTTCAATGATATACATCACTGGTTTTTGCCATTTTTCTATCCCAACCCTATCGTAAAAGATGCGCTGAAGAACGAATCCGGGCCGCTGAATGATAGCCAGATACTTGAATCAATGGCCGATTCAGGGGTAATGTGTAATTCTGATAAATACAGCCTGATTATGAGTATTCCACAGATGCCCGGAATGCAAAAAGAGATGATGGGAAAGATGTTTGGTGCTGAAATAGAGGCTATGCGGGAGGTGCAACAAAGTGATGAATTGGTCGATCCAGGAAAAAAGGAGTTGTTTATTTCTAATCAATACATCCAGGATCTTTACCGTTTCTATAAAATTCATCCCCAAAGGCACTCTTTTGATGACCCTTTTGAGCTAGAGATGGTTTTTCATAAAAAATGGTTTCTGACGCTCTTGACCCCCGGAGAGAATACACCGCTGAAATTGGGTGAGTATTTGTTTGGAAAGAACTATTTCTACGAGGCAACGGGTATTTATGAGCAGGAAGCCCAAAAGGATATGTCCGACCGACAGGTGCTTCAGAAACTGGCTTATTGTTATCAGCAAACCGACGATTATGAAAAGGCACTTCATTATTACCTGCAAGCCGATTTGTATGGCGATTCGCAAGCCTGGAATTTGAAGAAAATCGCTCTTTGTTACCGCTATTTAAAAAATCCGGAAAAGGCGCTTGAATATTACAAGATGGCAGAGCAACAAAAACCTGACGATCTTCATACTCAGGTGAGTGTAGGCCACTGCCTGCTTGAGTTAAAACGGTTCGATGAGGCTTTGCAATACTATTTTAAAGTGGAATATCTGGCGCCTGATAATCATAAAGTCTGGCGACCTATTGCCTGGTGCTCTCTGGTCGAAGGAAAACTGGAACAGGCCAGAAAATACGGGGAGAAACCCATTGCTGAAAAACCTACTCAGCACGATTACATGAATATGGGGCATATTCTGTGGTGCCAGGGAGATCGCAAAACGGCCCTGGAATGGTATCTGAAGTCTATTCGCCATCAGGATTCATCGTTGAATGAGTTCGTGAATGCTTTTGAGGAGGACCGGCACTTATTGCTAAAACATGGTGTTGAACCAGCCGATATACCGATTCTGTTGGATCAACTACGTTATTATCTGGAAAAATAGATAGCTCCATGCCAAACAGGAAGAAGGCAAAAGTAGAATTATACAGTTATGGAATCTACAGTGCGTGGGATAGAACCTCCCGCAATTTACCGAAATTAAAGGCCATTACTACAGAAATCCCTGTTACTCCTGATGTGGAATTTGGCTATGTGCTGAAAATAAAAGGAGGAAAAGGGGAAGTACTGGAATTCGTAATTGACCATCCACCATTTCCGGATAAAGATGGCAAACCTGCCCCGCCATTTTCAGGCGAAGTAGTTGTTAATTCAAACGACTGGGAGTTCTTTCTGGGTGATACCGTATGGGAACCTTATGAAGATAAAGCAGGAAAATGGGAACTCATAACGCGCCTTCGGGGAAAAGATATTGCTCGTAAAGTATTCAGTCTTTTTATGCCCTGATTCTTTACGAGAATGTAATATTAAAAAGGAATGCGCCGAAAATAATCAGCACAATTACAATAGCTACCTCAATGATTGAATAAATCAAAATCTTTCGTTTCAACTTAGCTATTGTATCGTTCTCCGTCTCTCTCATTTTCTTTTTTTTCAAGAAATTCATATTTACAAAGGAAAAATAAATTGCAGATATTTCGAAGTGACGGAACGATCATTGTGCTTTTTTAACATATTTTAATTTGTGTTCCAATGGATTGTTTTTGAGCTTTTTGTCGTGTTTAATAGACTGAATTTGCACAAAAAATGTTGAAATCGTATCAGTGCGTTTGTGAAAAAAATGTTTTGGTACTTACCTGATAATTTGTAATTGTTTGGTTTCCATGCCGGAGATGGTTTTTATCCGGAGGAGGTATAATCCTGGAGACAGTTGGCTTACTATCAGACTTTCTTCTTTTTTATTCACGTCTTTTTCCTTTATCATTTTTCCCTCAACATGGAAAAGTTGAATTTGCAATATCTTTTCGTCTGATCTAATATTTGTAATGCTGCTTGCAGGATTAGGGAAAATGGTTGTTTTTGAAGCGGAGTATATGGTTTTAGTTGACGTTTCGGAAAGAGAACTATTATAAAAAAATGTTTTTTGTTTTATTGACCATGTATTTAGGTTGTTATCCCAAAGGTAGAACCTGTCGTATATCTTGTTGCCGTTTTCATCCGTAAAGCATTCCGCTTTATAATGTCCAATAAGTGCATTTTGTTGATTGTCCCATAAATTCCTTTCCGTATAAGTGTTGTTGCCATATTCATCATACGTTAAATCTAACTTCCAATCCAAATTCCAAACTGCCCTGTATTTGTCCCATGAGTAATTTCCATAATGTTTTGTATTCCCGAAAGTATCATAGGCGTATTCCATTTTTCCGCTTTGTTCCCACGCGTTTTGTTCACTTCTCCAAAGATAGCTTTCGTCTAGTATGTTATTGTCATTTTCATCATAGGTAAAATCCATTTTGGACCCAAGAATCCATGTCTCATTTTCGCTGTCCCAGCGATATGACAGGGATGAGGTTCTGTTATTTTGGGTGTCAATGATGTATTCATATTTTCTTGTTTTTTTCCAATCTGCCAGGTCTATATCCCATAAATATTGAATCTGGAAACTAGCTCTTTCCATATTGGGCTCGTAGATGTATTCATATTTGAGTTCTCCCCTCCAGGTTTGTTGGTCACTATCCCATGAATAAGCCTCATGTAACTCCAAATATCCGGAATCATTCATTGTGGATTCTTCTCTGTATTGTGCTATCCATGTTTCCTGCTCTTGATCCCATTCATGCACAGTATAAAGAATCCAGTTATTTGAAGATGGAAGGAAAGTATATTCTTGCCTATTATTATATATCCATGATTCTTGTTCACTGTCCCATGAATAACCTAAATATATAGTAGTATTTCCATAATCATCATATGTATATTCCGTTTTTATGGTTCCATCCCAGTTTTCTTGAGTGTCATTCCATGTATAATTTTCAATTAAGGAAATGTTCCCTTTATTGTCATAACGATAGAGCTTTTTTGATGATAATGTTGAATCAACTTCAGAAGTGAATGAGTAAACATAAATTGAATCACATTGCATGCTCGGAGTACTGCTTTTAAGCATATTTCTTCCGTTATTACTATGGGGACTCTGAGGCGGATTTTGTTTTACAACTGGGAATTCATTTTTTTGAATGTAATTATCGAAATACCTGTCTGGATTTAAGTCAAAGCGATGAATCTGTGCGCTGGTGTTTAGGCTGAAGAATAGTATTGATGCGAATAAAAGAGTAAGGGTTCTCATGTTGGTCTTGTTTTGGAAGTGAAAGTTGAGCTATCTGTGATTGAGCATAAAGATATTGTTTTGTTAATTATGGTCAATCAAGCTATATGTTTTTTTCAATTAATATCCATAATCTAATGATGAATTGAGTATTTGAACGGACTATTGTAACAGATTATACCATAAAAAAGCCGGGCTGTTAATTTAAACAACCCGGCTTGATTTTTATCTTATAAGATGTTATACATTAAACCTGAAATGCATAATATCTCCGTCCTGCACTTCATATTCTTTTCCTTCTACATGCATTTTTCCGGCTTCTTTGCAGGCCTGCTCCGATCCCAGGGCAACAAAATTGTCGTATTTAATTACTTCGGCGCGGATAAAACCTTTCTCGAAATCGGTGTGAATAACACCTGCTGCCTGAGGGGCCAGAGCTCCGGCGGGGAATGTCCAGGCACGTACCTCTTTCTCGCCCGCAGTGAAGTAAGTTTTCAGTTCCAGCAGTTCGTAAGCTGAACGTATTAATTTTGCGACTCCTGATTCTTTTAGGCCCAGGTCGTCCAGAAACATCTGACGTTCTTCGAAGGTTTCCAGTTCTGCAATTTCGGCTTCCGTTTGCGCGGCAATAACAAGCACCTGAGCATCTTCTCCCTTTACATTTTCCTTTACCGCATCCACATGCTTATTGCCCGAGATTACCGAAGCCTCATCGACGTTACAAACGTACATGATGGGCTTATTGGTAAGCAGGTATAAGTCTTTGGCTACTTTTGCCTCCGGGTCGGTAAGTTCAACCACACGGGCCGACTTGCCACTTTCCAGGGCTGTTTTGTATTTCAACAAAACTTCGAGCAATCTTTTGGCTTCAGGGTCTTTAGACGTTTTGGCAATCTTCCCGGCTTTAGTAATCCGGCTTTCAATGGTCTCCAAATCTTTAAGCTGAAGTTCCATGTCGATAACGTCCTTGTCTCGAACCGGATTGATGGAACCATCCACATGGGTCACGTTATCGTCTTCGAAACACCTCAATACATGAATGATGGCATCGGTTTCGCGAATGTTGGCCAGGAATTTATTGCCCAAACCCTCACCTTTGCTGGCACCTTTTACAAGCCCGGCAATGTCAACAATCTCAACAGTAGTGGGTACCACCTTCTGCGGTTTAACCAGTTTTTCGAGTTGTACCAGCCGGTCGTCGGGGACTGAAATGACGCCTACGTTGGGTTCGATGGTACAAAACGGAAAGTTGGCCGACTGAGCCTTGGCGTTTGAAAGACAATTAAATAGTGTGGATTTGCCCACGTTGGGTAAACCTACGATGCCACATTGTAATGCCATTGTAATATTTGTTTTTTAGTGTGTTCTTCTGATGTTTCAAAAATCAGAGTGCAAAGGTAGCTGATTTTTTTTGGATTGGAATTAATAGGTTTTGATAAACTGGGAGTATCTTGATTTCTTGTTATCTTCGCAACCAAATTAATGAGATTCTCATGCAGCCCGACGATAAGAAAATATTGTATCTGGCGCAAAAGGCCAATAAAAAGGATGAGGCTTTGGCGTTGCTGATGAAGAAGTATAAGGAGCGGCTTTACTGGCATATTCGTAAAATGATAATTGTTCACGAAGATGCGGATGACCTGCTTCAGAATACTTTTATGAAGGCCTGGAATCATATTGGTAATTTCCGGGGCGATGCCTCCCTTTACACCTGGCTGTATCGTATTGCAACCAACGAAACGCTCAATTACATCAATAAGAAAAAAGAGGGTCTGCTTCACGAAGATGCCGATATCGAAACGATGTTGGGTAATAAAATTGAAACCGACCCCTTGTTTACGGGAGATGAAATTCAGAAACGGTTACAAAAATGTCTTTTGGCTCTTCCTGAAAAGCAAAGGTTGGTTTTCAACATGAAATATTTTGAAGATATGACTTACGAGCAGATGTCCGAAATTCTGGGCACCTCTGTTGGCGCTTTAAAAGCCTCCTATTTTCATGCCGTCAGGAAAATTGAAGCATTTATTAAGAATGAAGTGTTTTAAACCTTTGTGCCTGTAAATGTTCTAAATAAATGATTTGAGCCGGGTTAAACAGAATTATTATGAGTGAAGAGTTATTTGGAAATAAAAAGCGTCCGTTTGGAGTCCCTGAGAATTATTTCGAGGATTTTGAAAAGCGTTTTATGAAGAAAATGGAAATCGAAACAGCGGAGAATGCCGCTGAAGAGAAAGTCGGTTCCGTTATTTCAGTCGTTAAGCCCTGGCTGGCTATGGCGGCGTCGTTTGTCATTATTGCCCTTCTCTATTATCAGGTTCCAAAGTTGTTCTCCGCTGATACTGAAATTAGCAGTGTCAATTCGGTCGAGGATGAGTTCATTAATTCTCTTGCATTGATTGTTGATGAAGAGGATATTAATGCAATGATAATTGCCGGGGAATCTGATTTTGTCTTTGCCCCCGATTCTGTACTGTTTGGAACTTTCTCAGAGGAAGAACTGGCTGCAGTTACTTATTTTGATTAATAATCTCTCAAATAATCTTTATTTCTGAAGTAAAATCGAAGTCATGAAGAATTTTAACTACTTATTAATAACCATCTTTCTTTTTGGACAAATATTTTCTACGCCTGCTTTTGCTCAGGATGATGATAAAGAATCCAGAATTGAGCGTCTGAAATCCCAAAAAGTTGCATTCTTAACTGAACGTATCGGTTTGAGCTCCGATGATGCGCAAAAATTCTGGCCCGTTTACAACGAGATGAGTGCCAAAATGGATGAACTCTGGAGCCAAAAAATGGACAACATTAATAAATTGTACCTTTCAGATAATGAGTTGAGTACATCCGAAAAAGAAGCCGAAGTTGACAATTACATCAATTTTGAAGTTGAAAAAGCCAGGCTGGAGAAACAATACCATGAAAAATTTAAAAAGATTCTTACCATTGATCAGGTGATTAAGCTTTACGGCGCTGAGCATGAGTTTAAGAAAAAAATGCTTCGCCTAATCAGAAAAGGCAAGGAATCTTCTTGTGAAGGTTGCGATGAGTTGGAGCAGGATAAAGTGGCTAAGACCTGAATCTCTCCGTGGGTTTGTTTCTGAGAAATTCTACCGCTTTTTCTATTTCCATATACATTATTTTGTCTTCGTGAATAAACGGCACTTGTTCTCTCAGTTCCGCCATTAAATTTTCCAGGAATACGGAAGTTTTGGCTGGCCTTCTGAAATCCAGTGCCTGGGCTGCATTAAACAGTTCAATGCCCAAAACACGCTCCACATTATAAACTATCTTCAATGTTTTGGTAGCGGCATTGCCCCCCATACTCACATGGTCTTCCTGTTCGTTGGATGACGGAATACTGTCCACAGATGCGGGTGTGGCCATCTGTTTGTTCAGACTGACTATGGATGCGGCGGCATATTGGGGTATCATAAACCCGGAATTGAGACCCGGATTGGCTACCAAAAATACGGGCAATCCCCGTTCTCCCGAAATCAACCGGTAAACTCTTCGTTCCGATATGCTTGCCAGTTCGCTAATGGCAATGCCCAGGAAGTCCAGAGCCAGAGCCAGCGGTTCTCCATGAAAATTACCCCCCGAAATGATTTGTTCTTCATCAGGAAAAACGATGGGGTTATCGGTTACCGAATTTATCTCTGTCTCCACTACTTTCGCAACATAATTGATGGCATCCTTAACGGCACCATGAACTTGTGGAATGCACCGAAACGAATAGGGGTCCTGTACTTCTTTATTTTTTTGACTGATGAGTTCGCTGCCTTCAAGCAGTTGACGAATGTATGCAGCTGTTTCTATTTGACCGGGATGAGGTCGTACGGTGTGAAGAATCTCTAAAAATGGGTCGATGCGACCATTGAATGCATCCAGACTTAGTGCTGCCACAATATCGGCCTGTTGTTCCACTTTGAATGCCCTTAGAAGGGTGTACACGGCATGTGCGCTCATGAATTGCGTGCCGTTTAGCAATGCCAGCCCCTCCTTGGCTTCCAGTTTTATGGGTGTCCAGTTGTTTCTCTCCAACATCTCCGAAGCCGGGATTTTTTCATTTTCCACCCATACCTCTCCATGTCCCAGGAGGGGAAGAAATAGATGTGCTAGCGGAGCCAGATCTCCTGATGCTCCTAAAGAGCCTAGTTCCAGAACCACCGGCACAATGTCCTGATTGAAAAAATCGATCAACCGATTGACTGTTTGCAGCTGAATTCCTGATTTTCCCAGACTGAGGGCATGTATTTTCAATAATAGCATTAACCGAACCACATCGCGGGGCACTTCCGGCCCCGCACCGCAGGCATGACTTAGTAGCAGGTTTTCTTGAAGTTTGCTAAGGTCTGCATTTGAAATTGACCGGTTGTGGAGTGCTCCAAAACCGGTATTGATTCCGTAAACCGGGTCTTCCTCGGTCTGTAATTTGTGATCAAGCCACTTTTTGCACCGAACAATTAGAGCAGCGGCTTCGTCGGATAAGTGAAGTTTCTTATTCTCAGTCAGGATATTGTAAATAATTTCAAAAGTGAGCGGTTGTGGAGAGATGTGATGAATGTTTTCCATGACAGATGCTTTTTGAAAAAAGTATTTTAGTCGTTCGTTTTTAGGCAGTAGTTGTTAATTGGGAATACCAATTATTGACAAAGCTTCAGAGCTGTGATAATTATGCAGGCAGTACATTTAAAAAGGGTTGAGGTTTAACATGGGTGCAGGCAATAATTACTTTGGACTTTTGTAGATTGAGCGGAAACTCATGGAAAACGAATATTGCCTGCCTTGCCGGTATTCGATGAAGTGCGGTTTTTTAATTTTCTGCCCATAGCGTGTTTGTTTCTTCCACCGAAAATACGATGTTTAGGGCAACATTGTTATGATTTCTGTCAGGAGGCATTATAAAACAAAAAAGCCACCCAAAAAATGAGTGGCTTTTTTTCCTGGTGACCCAGCAGGGATTCGAACCCTGGACCCCATCCTTAAAAGGGACGTGCTCTA
>NZ_JADQBH010000184.1 GCF_016278715.1 Marinilabilia sp.
GCTCTTCCGATCTGTAAGTATGAACATGGCGGCTTATCTTGGCTTGATAAAGCTCCTTTATGGTGATGATGATTCCTGTTTCCTCCACCCCGCCAAATCGTTCATTGACAGATGTACCAAAAGTGCGCATCGATGGTGAAAGGTTCATGTAGGCGTTGATTAACGGAGGTATATTTTCACCCAGTTCGCGTACTGATTTGCTGAGGGTTTTGTAATCATCAGAAAATGATGCTCCCGAAAATATTTCTCTTATTTCGCTGTCAGTCAATGCCGAATTAACAGGGTTGTATGGATAAACCAGATTGTCGGGATCGTTAAAGTACTTGTCCATGAAAGCCCTTATGAGACTCCTGACCTTTAGATTGCTGTGGGTGTACATGGTTACTTTTCCGAAGAAATACTCCATGTCGGGGAAATTGATGATCAGCGAGCCCAGTCCGTCCCACAGATTGTCAAGCGCATAAAGACTTTTGGCTCCCATTTTACTTGACTGATATTGGGGCTGGACAAAAGAACGACCAAGTTCTATGGTTTTGGGAAGATACTCTTTGATAAATTGTTCAGAAAAGTGAAACATCCGGGCGGTGGCAAGGTGCACTTTCCCTTCTGCATCAGGCTTCATACTTCTCCCCATGATATAGCGGTAGCCTCCAAGTATCTCTTTGGCCTTGGGATCCCAGACTATAAGCTGGTGATATGGATTGTCACCGATATCGTAGTCGTCCACATCGCAATCTTTACCTGTACCGCCACCTGCAGCTCTGAAGGATTCTTCACGCAAACGTCCTACTTCGCGCATAAGAGCTGGTGCATCATTGGCTGTAAAATCATAAATTTTATTCTCACCCTTATTGGTAAAACGTACAAAGCGTTCACGGGTGAGTTCTGCTTCCAGTTCTTCCCGTGGTACGGGGGGGATAATTGGTTTCTCAGAATTCATTAGCTTATAATTGGTTCGTTTTTGGAACATGCATCTTGTGAGTTTGGTTTAAAAAGCATCTTTATTGTCAAATTACTCGGATTTAAATTTTTAAATCCTTATTAACAGTAATTTAACTGTGGTTCAAAAATTTTTCAACGCCTCGGTTTTGAAAAAGATATACCTTTTTATACCACACCCATTCTTTATGGTTAACAGTTTCCGGTGGTATAGAGTTCTATATACTTCCGGATGGGTATCATTGGAAAGGGTTTTACAAAATTAATGGTTTTTTGCAAGCTCATAGCTTTTTTGCTTTATTTTCATTGCCCAGCTATCAGGCGTGCCGCTCTCTTTTAGTGTCTGCCACGGTATCGGGTCCCCAAAACGAATGGTCAGGTTTTCTCCATGCTGTTTAAACATTTCATCGGGAAGGTATAACATTTCAATATTGGCTTTTATGCCTAAAATTTTTCGGATGTTGGCCAGCCGGTAAAAGAAATTGGTGTTTTTTCCTGTTATATGAACGGGGATTATATCTCTTTGATGTTGAATGGCTTTGCGTATGAAGTTTTTTTTCCATTCTAGATCTTTGATGATGCCTTTCTGTTTGCGGCTGACCAGCCCTGCCGGAAACATCAGTACTTGATTGTCTGATTGATAGGCCTCCTCAATTTGCCGGGCTGCTTCGCGAGAGTGCCCTCCGTGTTTATTTATGGGTACGAAAATATTGTCCAGAGGTTTTAAATTCAGCAGTATGTCGTTGACCGGGAACTTTAATTTTGGAAACCTTCGGCTTACAGCCACCAGAAATGCAATTCCGTCCAATCCTCCAAGTGGGTGATTGCTGGCAAAAAGATAACGCCCGCCTTCCGGAATCTTTTCCAGTCCGAAAGCTTGAAAGTCAGCGCCAAACAGGTTTTTTAGGATAGATTCAGCAAACCCGGCTCCTCTTAAATCTCCTTGTTGCGATATGAAATCGTTGATCTCCTCCTGGTGAATGATTCGTTTTAGATAACGGAATACAAATGATGGGATGATTTTAAACAGTCCGGGATTTTTGCCGGCAAAAACCTTTTCAACATCAATTAGTTTTTGTGTTTGAATACTGTCCTTGAGATTGTTCGTTTCCACTGGATTAAAATTTATGAATTAATCGGGTTAGAACTATTTGGAGGGCAATATTACAAAAAAAATATCAGGTTATTGAAAACCGTGTCCGGACTCTTATTGAAGAGTTTTTATCAAATAATTGCAATAAAGTGGTGTAAAGTGGTTGATTGTGGTTTAAAAAAATTGTAGTTTTACGAAAATATTACCCAAACTGTAATGTTCACATTTATAGGAGATTTTGAATGCAGGACGGATGCTAAAGGGCGCATTGTCTTTCCCTCAGCCTTTAAGCGGGTGCTGGGAGACGACGACTTGCGCCTTGTTGTGCGCAAAGATCTGTTTGAGCCATGTCTCCATATTTACCCATATTCTGTGTGGGAGGAGAAGTTGAAGGATATTCGCACAAGGATTAATTCCTATAATAGAGAACATTCGCGTTTTTTGAGACATTTTTTCCGGGGATCAGCCGAAGTGTCTTTAGACGGGAATGGGCGTTTCCTAATACCCAAAAGGTTGGCCGAACAAATTGGAATGGACAGGGAAATTGTGTTGCTGGGCGTTGATCAGTATATTGAAGTTTGGAACAAAGAACTGTACGAGCAGGGGGTAATGCCGGGTGAGAACCTGGGAGACCTTGCCGAAAAAATTTTAGGTAAATCCATGCCTGAAGAAGAATAATTGATAATATTTTTGCAGTATAAAAAAACCTAATGATAACAGAATACCACATTCCGGTTTTATTGAAAACCTCCGTTGATGGTTTGAATATCAAACCCGATGGGGTGTATGTGGATCTTACTTTTGGAGGGGGAGGTCACAGTCGCGAGATTTTAAAGCATCTTGGGCCACATGGACGTTTAGTTGCATTTGATCAGGATGCCGATGCCTGGGGAAATGCCCCCGAAGATGACAGGTTTATTCTGATAAAACACAATTTCCGCTATCTGCAGCATTTTCTCGATTACCTGGGTTTTGAAAAAGTTGACGGGGTATTAGGCGATTTAGGGGTTTCTTCACACCATTTTGATTCGCCCGAAAGAGGTTTTTCTTTCCGGTTTGATGGTGCTTTGGATATGCGGATGGGGCCGGGAATAAAAGTAACTGCTGCGGATATTGTGAATAGATATTCCGAAGAGAAGCTGTTCTCCATTTTTAAGTTGTATGGTGAGGTTCCATCATGTGGCAAGCTGGTAAGAGCTATTTTAAATGCGCGGAATCAAACCCCTTTTAAAACCACCGGACATCTGAAAGATTTGGCCCAAACAGTTGCCCCGAGAAAGGATGTGAATAAATTTCTGGCTCAGGTTTTTCAGGCTCTAAGAATTGAGGTCAATAAGGAGATGGAAGTGTTAGAAGATGTGGTTATGCAAATGCCGAAGGTGATAAAACCCGGTGGACGACTGGTAGTCATTGCCTATCATTCGTTGGAAGACCGGATGGTTAAGAATTTTATTCGCTCTGGGGATTTTTCCAAGTCTCAGGCAGAAACAGATTTATACGGCCACCGTGAGGTTCCGTTTAAAGCTGTTACCCGTAAGGCGGTACAGGCAGGTGATGAAGAGGTGAAAGAGAATCCCAGAGCGCGAAGTGCGAAACTTAGAATTGCAGAGAAGTTATGAGGTTGTTTAAGTTTGGAAATAAAAAGAGTCAGAAGGAAGAGCGTGATTTCCTGTCAGGTCAGGAGGAATTTAAAGAACTGAAAGGAATCTCTTTTAAGGAGTTGCTGTACGGTCGTTTTCTGGCAGAAAAAAGTGTCGGACAGCACTGGGGATTTCTTGCTTTTTTGGTGTTTCTGGGAGTGTTGTATATTGGAAACAGTTATCAGATGGAGCATCATCTGGACAGGCAGGCGGATTTGCTACATGAGTTGAAAGAACTTAAATACGAGGCAATTACTACTTCGTCAGAACTAATGAACATGAGTAAACAAAGTGAAGTGATGGAGCGGGTTAATAATGCCGGTATTGAATTGGAGGTGCTGAAAACGCCTCCACGAAAACTGGAGGTGGAAAAACTGGATTAGACTGTAAAACAAAATAGTTGGGGAAATTATCAGATTGGGTTCTATGAGCATCAAACAAAAAATAATATTCAGGCTGGCTGCCATCTACTTTGTGTTTGGAGCTTTAATGCTGTGGATTTTGTTTGAAGTTGTCAGTTTGAAGGTTTTTGAGGCTTCACGCTGGGAGGAGAAAGCCCGGACACTCGAAAGCAGCAGTATTGTGATTGAAGCTAATCGTGGAAATATTCTGGACGAGAAAGGACAGAAAATTTCTTTGTCGGTGCCGAGTTACCGTATTTATATGGATCTGCATGCCAATGGACTGACGAGTGGTTTGTTTAACTCAAAAGTGGATAGTCTGGCGCTTTGCTTATCTCGTTTCTTCGGCGATAAAAGTACATCCGGTTACAAGCGTGATCTGGTGAAAGCACGCAGGGATGGTTCACGCTATTATCTGGTGCATCCGCGTAAGATTTCTTATCTGGAACTTCAGAAAGTCAGAGAATTTCCAATTTTCAGACAGGGTAAAAATACAGGTGGCTTTATTCCAAGGCAATATGATGAGCGACGTCATCCATTCGGATCGCTGGCTTCCCGAACCATCGGAAAACTTTACGGAGAGAGAGCCAAGGGGGGAATGGTAGGTCTGGAAAGGGCTTACGACCATGTATTGCGGGGAGCTAATGGTCTGAGTACCTGGAAAAGGATTGCCGGCAGCTGGATTCCGGAGGAGGATGTTCCCCCAAGAGATGGACGCGATATTATTACCACACTGGATATCGGCCTTCAGGATGTGGCTGAGCAATCGCTTCGAAATCAGCTAAAAATGCATGATGCAGACCATGGTGTGGCCATACTGATGGAAGTGGAAACCGGAGCTGTGAAAGCGATGGTAAACCTCTTTCGGAGCAGTCCCGGAATCTATATTGAAGATCACTTTAATTATGCTATTGGTGAGGCGGTTGAACCGGGTTCTACTTTTAAACTGGCTTCAATTATTGCTGCCCTGGAGGATGGAGCGGTGCGATTGACCGACTCCGTAGATACCGGAACGGGAGCTTTTGCCTATTATGACCGAATTATGCGGGACAGCCATCACGGAGGTTTTGGCAAAATAACAGTTCGAGAATCTTTCGAAAAGTCCTCGAATATTGGTATTTCAAGAATTATATATGAGAATTACAAGAATAATCCTCAACGGTTTGTGGATCGACTTTATTCCATGGGATTAAATGAACCACTGGGCATTGAAATTAAAGGAGAAGGTAAGCCTGTTATAAAATATCCGGGCGATAAGTCCTGGTCGGGCGTTTCATTGCCGTGGATGTCTATTGGTTATGAAGTAAAACAGACACCTCTTCAAACATTGGCATTCTATAATGCGGTGGCCAATAACGGAAAACTTGTACGTCCCATGTTTGTCAAAGGTGTAAGTCAACATGGTGAATTGCTTAGGGAATTTGACCCTGTGGTACTGAATCCTTCCATTTGCTCTGTGGCCACTTTGGAGAAAGTTCAGGACTTGTTGAAAGGGGTTGTTGAACGAGGTACTGCATTGAATATCAGAAATAAAACATATAAAATTGCAGGAAAAACCGGTACTGCTCAGTTGGCCAAAGGGTCATCGGGATACAAAGGAGAAGGAGGCGTTGAGTATCTTGCTTCATTTGTGGGGTATTTTCCTGCCGATCGCCCTATGTATTCTTGTATTGTGGCCGTTAACAGTCCTTCAAATAATGTTTATTACGGCAACGTGGTAGCAGGAAGAGTTTTTCGTGAAATTGCCGACAGAGTGTATGCTTTGAGTTACAACAAGCTGGATGACGATTATTTTACTGAAACGGTGGAGGAAGGCGTTTACCCATGGTCAAAGGGGGGAACGGTAAATGATTTGTCTGTCATCTTTGAGGAAATTGGCTTTCCCTTAATTGATAAGGAATTGAATGCTGAGTGGGTTTCAACCAAAGCCAAAGAACATACGGTGGAACTGGTGCCTAAGAACATCCCTTTATCAATTGTTCCCCAGGTGATGGGCATGGGTGCCAAAGATGCAGTGGCCGTATTGGAAAACAGAGGCCTTAAAGTGGCCATTAGTGGTTTTGGGAAAGTGGTAAAGCAGTCTATTACTGCCGGACAACCGATAAATGGCGGTGAGACGATTATAATTTATCTTGAATAAGACGCTAGGTGGTCTGATTCTTAGGGGGTAGAGGTTAGTTAGAGGCAGGAGGTTAGAGATTAGAGGGGTTATGTGGCTCAAGGTGCTGATATTATTTGCTTTAACGAGGCTGATTCTCTTGATAATAAGAAATTGATTCACGAAGTTTTGCAAAAGCTTAACGGAATATTGAAAAGAAAAAGAAAAGCAATATGCAGAAAAGACTTTCAGATATAATCAACGGCGTGACGTTTACAGAACGAAAAGGGGATGCCGATCCGCTGATTGCCGACCTGGCTTTGGACTCCAGAAATGTTGCTCCTCATTCATTGTTTTTTGCGGTGAAAGGAGCCCGCGCAGATGGTCATGCTTTTATTGAAAAATCAATTGCTTTAGGTGCGTTGGTAATAGTTTGTGAGGAGATCCCCGAAGGGAATCATCCCAATGTGGTGTTTCTTAAAGTCAGTGATTCTCATCAGGCTATGGCTTCAATGGCACGGAATTTCTTTGATGCCCCGTCTGAAAAACTGAAGCTGGTTGGGGTGACCGGAACCAATGGAAAAACCACCATTGCCACCTTGCTTTACCATACCGCTAAATTGCTGGGCTTTAAGGCAGGCCTTTGTTCTACCATGGCCAATTATGTTGATGACTTAAAACTGGAAACCAAACTAACTACTCCCGATTCGATTACCCTCAACCGATTGATGCACAGCATGGTGGAGGCCGGGTGTGATTACTGCTTTATGGAGGTTAGTTCCCATGCTGTACATCAGGGACGAATTGCAGGGCTGGAATTTAAAGGAGGAATATTTACCAACATCACACACGATCATCTGGATTACCATAAGACTTTTGATGAGTATATTAGGGTGAAGAAAATGTTTTTCGACGGGTTACCCGAATCTGCTTTTGCCATCACCAATCTGGACGACAAAAACGGGCGGGTGATGATTCAGAATACCAAAGCAGTATCAAAAACCTATTCATTACGTGAAATAGCTACTTTCCGCGCACGCATAATAGAGGGCGTTTTTGAAGGGATGCAATTGATGCTCGATGGTCATGAATTCTGGACTCCTTTTATCGGGCGGTTCAATGCGTCCAACCTGCTGGCTGTTTATGGAACCGGTATAGAACTTGGCTGGCCTAAAGACGAATTACTGGTGGCTATGAGTAGGCTGAAGCCGGTTGCCGGAAGGTTTGAAACCGTTCGGTCGGAAAGTGGAATTACAGGCGTGGTCGATTATGCCCATACGCCTGATGCATTGAAGAATGTGCTGGAAGCCATCAATAATATCCGGCTTCCGGAGCAGTCGCTCATTACCGTAGTAGGGGCCGGAGGGAACCGGGATGTGACCAAACGTCCCATTATGGCAGGAGAGGCTGTGAAACAAAGCTCCAAGGTTATCTTAACCTCCGATAACCCCCGGGATGAGGAGCCTCAGTCAATTGTTGACCAGATGATGGAGGGCGTTCAGTTTGCCGATCGCATCAAGGTGTTGACTATTATTGACAGGCGTGAAGCTATCCGAACGGCCTGCAGCATTGCCAAGCCGGGAGACATTGTGCTGGTAGCCGGAAAAGGTCACGAGACTTATCAGGAAGTGAAAGGGCAAAGGTCGCATTTCGATGACAGAGAAATTATAAGAGAGTTTTTTGAACAACAACAATAGCTATGCTTTTTTATTTATACCAGTATCTTGAGTCTATCGACTTCCCCGGTGTCGGGATGTTTCAATACATTTCGTTCCGCTCGGGAATGGCAATTATTTTTGCCCTTCTGATTGGTACCATCTTTGGGAAACTGATTATCCGAAAACTGCAGAAGCAGCAAATCGGTGAGGTTGTTCGTGACCTTGGCCTGGAAGGACAATACCAGAAAAAAGGAACTCCTACCATGGGAGGACTTATTATTATAACTTCTATTCTTGTTCCGGTGTTGTTGTTCGGGAAACTGGACAATGTTTATGTTTTACTCATGATTACGACGACTGTTTGGCTCGGAATCATAGGTTTTCTTGACGATTACATTAAAGTATTTAAGAAGAATAAGGAAGGCCTTGCCGGCAGATTTAAGATTATCGGTCAGGTTGGTCTGGGACTCATCGTTGGCCTCACGCTTTATTTCAGCGATGATGTGGTGGTGAGAATGGATTCTCCTGCCGATGCCCAAACCCGGCAGGTGACGACCGAAGAAATTGTGGAATCGCCAGAAACAAAATATATTAAGGCACCTATTACCAACGTTCCGTTTTTTAAGGAAAATCGTTTTAATTACGAGTCTGTTCTTTGGTTCTTGGGGGATAAAGCTTCTTACTGGGGATGGATTGTTTTTGTATTTGCCGTTATATTTATTACTACTGCGGTTTCCAATGGTGCCAATATTACTGATGGGCTCGACGGACTGGCCACCGGCACATCGGCGATCATAGGAACCACCCTGGGGATTCTGGCTTATGTTTCCAGTAACACCATTTATGCCGACTATCTCAATATTATGTATGTGCCACACTCAGAAGAACTTGTGGTGTTTATGAGTGCTTTTATCGGAGCTACGGTTGGTTTTCTGTGGTACAACTCCTTTCCGGCCCAGGTTTTTATGGGCGATACAGGCAGTCTGACCATCGGTGGAATCATTGCCGTGTTTGCTGTCCTTATCAGGATGGAGCTTTTGATTCCGATTCTTTGCGGGATATTTCTGGTGGAAAACCTGTCTGTGATGATTCAGGTTTCCTGGTTTAAATATACACGAAAACGATTTGGTGAAGGGCGGCGCATATTCAGGATGTCACCTTTGCATCATCATTATCAGCTGAAAGGTTATTCTGAATCCAAGATTGTTACCCGTTTCTGGATTACGGGAATTATCCTGGCAGTATTGACGATTGTAACACTGAAAATCAGATAAAGCATGAAGAAAGAGCTTATCGTTCTTGGTGCCGGAGAGAGTGGAACCGGAGCTGCCCTGTTGGCAAAAGCCAAAGGGTTCTCTGTGTTTGTGTCTGATTATGGCAAAATAAAACCCCAGTATCAGGCTGAACTGGAACATGCGGGTATTGAGTTTGAAAGTGGACGTCATTCCGAAGAACGAATTCTAAATGCTGTTGAAGTTATTAAGAGTCCGGGAATACCGGATCATTCCCCATTGATAAAAGCATTGCGGAAAAACTATATCGCT
>NZ_JADQBH010000247.1 GCF_016278715.1 Marinilabilia sp.
GTAGCCTGTGTAACCATTTGAATATTTGATGCTTGCTCCTGGGAGGCCATGTTGATTTCTTCAATATCTTCATTTAGAGCAGAGAGTTGAGGAACAATTTCGCGGATAAATTCCATGGTTTCAGTTGACATTTGAGAACTGGCAAGAATTTTTTCCGTAATTTTGGTAGCAGAAATCGTAGTGTTTTCGCTTAATTTCTGAACTTCCCTGGCCACCACGGCAAAACCTTTACCATGTTCACCTGCCCTGGCAGCTTCCACCGCAGCATTTAGGGAAAGAATTTTAATGTTTTGTGCAATGTCGTTGATGACTCCACTCAACTGCGCAATTTCTTCCTGCATTTCTGCAGCCTTTTGTGCATCCTCATTAAGCAGCTTGAATTTACTAAGCATTTTTTCGCTTGAGCCTTTGATTTGGAAGCTTTTATCGGCATTTTGCTGAACGCTGGCTGACATTTCCTCCATGTTGCTGCTAATTTCTTCGCCTGTGCTGGCCTGTTCATTTGTTGAGGAACTGAGAACCTGGCTGCTGGCTCCAAGTTGTTGAGAAGCTGAAGTAATGTTTGCGCTGCCTTGTTGAATTTCACTAACAAACAGTTGCAGCTTTACAACCATTTTAGTGAAACTGTCTGCCAGATTTCCGATTTCATTATCTGATTTAATGTCAATGTCATGAGTAAGATCTCCGTCTGCAATAAGGGCGCTGATTTTGTCAAGTTTAACCAAAGGTTTTATTCGACTCCCGATAAAATGCTTCATTCTGAAGATAAAAAACAGAAAGGCAAGAATGATGGTGGGGATAATCCAAAATGCTGCAGAAATAACATTGGCAAAAACATATTTGGCATGAACTTTTGCTTGCAGCTGCCAGGGACTTTGGTGGTCATTGAAGTAAATCGGGTTTGTAATAGCTCCGACGAAACCGTCGAACCACTGGTCAATTTTTCCCGCTCTTAAATTTTGAAGTCTGAGTTCAGCATCGGGGCAATCCTCTTTAAGGTTTTTTCCGATAAGTTCGGGGAAGAAATTATGAGTAAGATATGTCCCGTTATTATCAAGCAGTGCTACGGAGGAGTTTCCATCGTAAATGGAGACCCCTTCGAGTTGATTGTAAATGGCTTCTATATCCACATCGCATCCAATGATTCCGGCAAACTGTCCGTCCACTATTATCGGATATGAAATGGTATATACTTTGAATTCTTCTTCTCCTGCCGTTCGATAGTGGGGATTTGAGACAAATGATTTCAAGGTTTTTTTAGGTTCCTTATAGTAATTGTGGTTTTGATATTCTTCGAAAGGGAGAGTTTTATTGCTTGATATATAGACACTAAATGCATTTGGGATATCACCCGACCTATGTTTCTTAAAACTTTTGTCTGTTTCAATAAAGCCCGGCTCCAGTGCGATGAAAATACCTTTTAAATCTTCTTCCTGCAGGAGGAAGTCTTTAAGGTAGTTGGCGAAGTATTCTTCACTGAGGTAGTTATTGACAGAAGATGATATTTGAAAAGAAATAGTCCTTTCCATGTTTTCAATCAGGAAAGTATACTGGGCATTATCTTTTTCAATGCTCTGAGCGCTGTTTTTGAGGGCAAGGTCTCCATAAATCATACTGCTGTACATAATCTCTTTCTGAAAAAAATAGAGTACAACAGAAAGAAGGATTAGAATGGAAATGATGAATATTCTAATCGAGTTATTTATAATAACTTTTGACAATGTTTTTTTAATTGTACTCATACAGTTAGTGTTTTAAATAGGTGTTAAAATGTTAAAATTCAGTTTGTAAAATGGAAATTTCTTTTGAAAAGTATTGTTATACGCTACATGTGTATTAATGTTCGATGAGTTTTTTCGAAAAAACATTAAATGTAATTAATCTAAATAGGCATTAAAATCTAAAGTATTATCAATTAGTTTCTTTAGTATTTTGTTAATAAAAAAACATCTACAAATTGTTTTGTATAGAACAAAGACAATATTTTTGTAAAATAAATCAAAGAAAACCTATTGTCATGAATTGGGATTTACAAGAATGTTGTACAAGAGAGGAAATGGCCTCGATTCAGTTAAAACGGTTACAGAGCACAATAGCACGAGTTTATGAAAAAGTGCCGTATTATCGGGAGAAAATGGAGGCTCAAGGCGTTAAGCCAAAAGATATAATGAGTCTAAGTGATTTGAGAAAACTTCCATTTACAGAAAAGACCGATTTACGCGATACTTATCCCTTTGGACTGTTTGCAGCTTCCCAGGAGGAGATTATTCGTCTTCATGCTTCAAGCGGAACCACAGGAAAGCCAATTGTAGTTGGTTATACTGAAAATGATATTGAAATATGGAGAGAGATGATAGTGCGAACGATGTATGCTGCCGATATATCAGCGAAAGACACCATACAGATAGCTTATGGTTATGGTTTATTTACCGGAGGGATGGGAATTCATTATGGAGCAGAGAAGGTGAAGGCCAGGGTAATTCCTATATCAGGAGGGAATACCCGTAAACAAATTGAACTGATGGAGGATTTTGGTACCACGGTATTGGCGTGCACGCCATCTTACGCATTGCATCTGGGAGAAGAGATAAAACGTCATCCCGGACTAAGGAGCCGTTTACAACTCAAAACTGCCATTCTGGGAGCTGAGCCCTGGACTGAGCAGATGCGACATCAAATAGAAAATCTATTGGAAATAGATGCTTATGACATTTACGGATTAAGCGAGATTATTGGGCCGGGAGTTGCTTATGAGTGTGAAAACAAAAATGGGCTTCACATAAATGAAGACCATTTTATTCCTGAAATTATAGATCCGGAAACGCTGGACCCCCTGGGAGCGGGAGAGTATGGAGAATTAGTTTTTACTACTATTACCAAAGAAGGAATTCCGATTATCCGTTACCGGACCCGCGATCTGACCGCTCTAAATTATGAGCCTTGTGAATGTGGCCGGAGCCTGGTGAGAATGAGCAAATGCGAAGGACGTTCGGATGATATGCTGATTATTCGCGGAGTGAATTTATTTCCGTCACAGATAGAAGCTGCATTGCTTGATCTGAATTTAACCAGTTCGCATTATGAGTTGCATGTGTCGAGAGAAGGAACTCTGGATAAAATAAGAGCTGTGGTTGAGATGAAAGAAGAAACAGCTGGCGGTACCGAGTTGTTGCAGAGAAAGATACGAAGTCATATAGAACATTGTATCGGTCTGAGTTTGGATTTGGAATTGGCAGCTCCCAATCAGTTGGAGCGTTTTACGGGGAAGAGTAAAAGGGTATTTGATAATCGTAGGAACTGATATTCTTGATTTTTCTGGTGCCCTTTGTTGAGGAGATCAGGACTTTGTCAGCTTTCGCTCTAAAGACTATTGTTCTTTTATTTAAATCGTCAAAACTCATCTCGCTTGCTACGCGTACGAGACTCAAACAGAGACGATTTCACGATAAAGCAACCTTGTTTTATGGCTTACCTGCCAAGGTCACCTTCCATCAAAAAAATGAGTCTCCTTAAAAATTGTTTTCAGGACAAAAATTATCAGGTTAAAAAATTAATTGAAAAAGAAAAAATACAGTGAAAGAGATGAATGCAGGGTTAATTAGTATGGCGGCCTATTTGCCGGCCAAGCCACTGGAGGGATCCATGGTTAAAGCACTTTGTGAATTTTTGAGGCAACAAACCAAGCTGCCCGGGGAATACATAGGAGAGATTGAGAAAACTGGTTGTATGCCCGGTCGAATTGAAACCAACTATGAGGGATGGGAAAGTCAGCCATGGTATGGAGCCTGGTTAAAATCCTTGTCACCTAAGAAGCAGGCAGATCCCTTTCAGGGCACAAAAGAACGCAGGAGAGTATCCGATGATCCGGCTTCCGTCAGGGAGAGTGTATATCCACATCCCATGTTGCCATCGGACGCAGAAGTAATTGCGGCTTCGATGGCCATTCTCCGGTCAGGATTAAATCCGGATGAAATTGATTTGGCATTGGCTCATTCCCAGGTTCCAGATCGTCCGTTGCCCCAGAATGTTTCACTGGTACAGCATAAGCTGGGTTTGAAGAATGCCGGAGCTTATGCCGTAGATACCTGTTGTTCTTCCTTTGTTTCTATGATAGAAATTGCTGTTGCCATGGTGAAGTCCGGTCTCAGGAAAAATGTACTGATCGTTTCTTCTTACATAGACAGTCATGTAAATGATAAAACTACTCACTTTAGTGTAGATACAGGTGATGGAGCTGCTGCCGGCATTGTTTCTTCCTGTGATTTGGGATATCTGGCGTCGCATTCTTCGAGCCATGGTGACCGTCATGACGGGATAGTCTTTGAGACACGTGAGCCTCTGTTGTATAAGGGACTGCACACTTCGCCGGACAGGAGGCAATTGGTCACCACGTTTCTAAATAAGGATGCCTGTAAGGAAATTGCTGTTAATGCAGAAAGAGACATGGAGGAAGTTGTTTCCCGGACGTTAGGAAAAGCATCCATGAATACCGGAGATATAGATTATTTTGTAACGCATCAACCGGTTTCGTGGGCAGGAGAAGCCTGGCGGAAGACCATCGGGATACCCAAAGAAAAGTTTTATGAAAGCTTTAAGAAATATGGGAATATAGCCACAGCAGCTGCCGCTACCAATTTCACAGAAGCCCTGGAACAGGACTTGATAAAAGCCGGAGACAACGTTTTAATTGCCTCAAGTGGAGCGGGAGAAAACCATATTGCTGTGTTGCATAAAATTTCTCCGGTTTTGGTGGAGAATGTGAAACGGTTTGTGTAGGTGAATGAGTAGGGGGCAAAGGGCATGGAGCATGGAGAAGGATGTTTAGCTCTTAGCTCGTGGCTCATAGCTCATAGGGAGAAGGCAAAGGGCATGGAGCATGGAGCAAAGGGCATGGAGCCAGGGGTGGGAGGTTTAGCTCTTAGGTTGTTGCTCTTGGCTCTTGGCTCTTAGGGCGAAGGGAGAAGACTTGAAGTTACGATTAATAGTAAAATAGGCCGATTTAATGTTTTTTAATTCATGGAAAAAAGCAAATATGAACTTTCGAAAACCGAGGTAATCATCCCAAAGGTTCCTGTCGGAATAACCGGAGTAGGAAGTTATCTGCCACCAGTGGTTGTAAGGAACGATGAATTTACCAATTTGAATCTGAGTGATTCGGATAGAGAGTTTATGGAAACCAAATCAGGCATCAAACATCGACATTGGGCCCGGAACGAAGACGTTACTTCTATGGCCGTAAAAGCCGGGTGGGAGGCAATGAAAAATGCCGGTGTCGGGCCAATGGATGTGGATATGGTGGTTGTTACCCATATTACGAGGAACCTATCCCAATTGACGCCACCCAATTCGGTAACGATTCAAACCCAACTTGGTGCCCTGAATGCTACTGCAATCAACATAGACCAGGGATTTACCGGATGGATGTATGCATTGATGACAGGAGCTTCATACGTTGCTTCAGGGTTTTATAAAACAGTATTGGTGGTTTCGGGGGAATCTATATTGCCTCATACCGACAGTACCATTATGAAATCGATGCTTGTTGGGGATGGGGCAGGCGCTTTTGTTTTGCAGGAAACGGAAAGCGGTTACGGATTACAAGGATTTCATTTAATGTCGGAGCAATATCCTGAGGTAGCGGCAGGAGTTGGTGTCGACGCTTGTTTAGCCGGGCCTGCAGAGCAAAGTATTACTCAAAAAGCTTTTTTTAATATCGCTCCGAATAGTTTTCAGCGGGATTTGCCCTATGTGAAGGAATTCCTTCCATTTTCTGTGAAGAAGGTGCTAAAAGCCCTTGATTTGAGTGCAGAAGAGATTGAACATTACATATTGGCCCAAAAATTTGACTGGTTAAACCGTCAGTGGGCCGATCATATAGGAATTGATTACTCAAAAGTTCACCAGACACTTGAGAGGCATGCCTGTATGGAGACAGCCAGTATTCCGGTGATAACAGATGATGCAGTTCAGACCGGGAAACTGAAACGGGGAGATCTTGTTGTTTTTGCAGATTTGGGCTCCAACTGGTCGGTCGCTTCGGCAGTGTTTAGATGGTGTTGTTGTTAATGAAAAGTGAGTTAGTTAAGGGTCAATTGTCAGTAGTTGGGAGGTGGAGGAGGCAGAATTCCGGGGGAGTGTGGAAAAGATATAGATGCGAAAAGTAGTATTCTCATTTACCGGGGTTAGTGGTTTTCAATAATTGGGAATCCAAGGTGCTAATATGGAACATATGGCGATTACATTCCGATTGTGAAAAAGTTGACTGAAAAGAAGTCTTTAATGAAATCCAGGCTTCAGATGATAATTTTTTGAGTTGGTCTCAGGCATGACTTGCAGCAGTTGGAAGTTGGTTTTTCCCGACAGCTTTGATTTTACATTTCTTTTTCATTACGGTAATGATGAAAATTTTTTGAAGCAATAGTGGTGGTTCAAGGTTCTGTCGTTCAGGAGAATATTGGAAGCACAATATTTGAAACGCTGTTTTATGGATGCGCACTTAGTCTTCGAAAAACGGAACAAAAGTAAAAATTACCCGTAAGCAACAGGAAAGTGACAAAAGTCGATAAATTATTGACGAATGGTTAAAGAATGGTGATTAAAGTTGTATTTAATAGAAGAATGGATGTTTTTCTTCCAGTTAATTTCATTTCATGTACACTACTGTTTCCGGGAAAAATGTTCAGGTAGCCGACCTGATGGATTTTTATGAGAAATTACCTGTAGGAATTATTTTTCTAAACGGAATATGTGAGGGTGTGTCTGGTATTCCGGATTTTTTCGGTTCCGGAAAATCTCTTAAATTTTCCGTATGAAGGTAGTGGCTCCAAACAAAAAGCGCCAAGGCCGAAGTCCTAAGCAGTTCATTGCTTTGTTCCTTGTGGTGACGATAGTTCTTACGTTTATTTATTTTACTTATGATAAAGATATCTCTTTTGTTCTTCTGTTGATAATTATTCCAGTTTCGGGATTTCTTTACGACCGGTGGTTTCGGCAGGCTGTTTCATTGGTCTACCACAAAATGGAGCAGGAGAAATTTGCTACATTTGACAATATGCTTGAGGGCTGTCAAATCATCGACAGGGATTACCGTTACGTTTATATAAATCCAGCTGCCAGTCTTCAGGCGCGGAAGAACCCGGATGAACTTACCGGACGTCGTATGTTTGATGTTTTTCCTGAAATTGAAGAAACGGAGGTATTTCAATCCATACAACGATGTATGGAACATCAATGGTCGCACCACTTATCCAACAAATTTGTTTTTCCAGGAGGGACCTCCGGGTGGTTTCGACTGGTTATAGAGCCAGTTCCGGAGGGTGTGATGATATTGTCGGATGATATTACGCGGGAGAAAAATCTGGAAAAACAAAACAAGAGTTATCTGGAAAAGATATCAGCCCAGGTTCCGGGAGCGCTGTATGAATTTCAGATGGATTCAGCCGGATATCTTTTGTTTCGGTTTGTAAGTGAGGGGATATCAAAACTGTATCCTAATCTTACCCCGGAAAAACTTAGGAAGAATGCTAATCTTGCTTTTGAGGCCATACATCCTGACGATGTTGAAGAAGTGAGACAAAGCATTCAGGAATCTTATGAGCAGTTATCAATATGGGATGTTGAATTTCGCATGATAGGACGAGAAGGTAAAATCTATTGGCACCAGGGAGTTGCGAGTCCAGAAAAGGGAGAAGGTGGTGTTGTGCGATGGTATGGGATTTTACAAGATATCACTCACAGAAGGAAGTCCAATGAGCAAGTTGTTTTACTTTCGAAAGCAGTAGCGCAAAGTCCTGTTGCCACCAGAATCACAGACAAGGAAGGAAATATAATATATGTAAATGAGGCATTTGTCAGGCACACCGGCTATACTCTTGCAGAAGTTAAAGGGCAGAATTCCAGGATTCTTTCGTCCGGTTATCATTCCAAAGATTACTTTAAGGATTTGTGGGAAACAGTTCTTTCGGGAGGAGATTGGAAAAATGAGTTGTTAAACCGCCGAAAGGATGGAGAGTTGTATTGGGAGAGTGCAATTATCTCTCCCATCATTAATGAGGGAGAAATCACCCATTTTATTCAGGTAGGAGAAGATATATCTGAGAAAAAGCGAACCCGGGAGGAACTTGTTGTTGCCAAGGAAAAAGCCGAGGAAAGTGATCGCCTGAAAACAGCATTTCTTTTGAATTTTTCGCATGAAATAAGAACGCCCATGAACGGAATACTTGGGTTTCTGAAGCTTTTAGATGAGCCTGACCTGGATTCTGACACCCAAAAGGAGTTCATTGCCCTTGTTAATCAAGGAGGTCAAAGACTTCTTGATACTGTCAATGATATTGTGGAAATCTCGAAAATCGAATCAGGGGTTCGGGATTTAAAATATTCAAAGGTGGATATCAGGGAGGTGTTGAATTATCATTACCAGTTCTATCAGCCGAGGGCAAAAGAAAAAGAGCTTTCCTACCGGCTTAGGTTAGATGGCCTTTCGAGTGAGGATGAATGTTTGGAAACTGATCGAACCAAGTTGGATGGAATTCTCACGAATCTACTGAACAATGCTTTTAAGTTTACAGAAAGTGGTTCAATCGAGCTTGGGTGTGGCAGGGAAAATCACAGATTTGTTTTTTATGTAAAGGACACCGGGCCAGGAATACCAGCAGATCGTTTTGATCAGATATTCGAGCGATTTGTGAAGGCCGATATGTCATTAACTTGTGGGCATGAAGGGCTGGGGCTTGGATTATCGCTGGCCAAAGGAAATGTGAAAGCCCTGGATGGTAAGATCTGGCTTTCCTCTGAAGTAGGTGAGGGGAGTACTTTCTATTTCAGTATTCCCGGAGAAAAGGTGGGTAATGAACAGTTTTCGGGCTGAAGTATTTTGGTATTGGCCTACGTCATGAAAGATGTTGGTTTTTTTACTTAAATCGTCTTTTACGAAGTACAACTATTCTATCTCGATTGTATGCCGATTAGCTTACATAAAAAATGATAGAAAATGGCAAGACCTGCATCAAAAAATGATTTACTCCAGGCAGCTCATGGAAATTATGAAAAGCCTTGGACTGTGGTTGAATAAATAGGGGAGATTTTCAAAAGAAAGGACGCAAGCTTTTTGAAATTGTTTTTACTTTTAAGGTTTCTTTTTCCATTGTTTTTTAGTTTCAGGTAAGTTTACTTAAGAAACGCTGCGTTTCCACACATCTGCAGATGAACAGAGAAAGATGCTGGTTGAGCGGTCGGAAGGTGATAATGAAGAGAAAGCCGGAGGAGAATAATTTCGAAAGCGATCTGTCCATTCTTACAATCTTTTTTCTTTAGGCAACTGTTTAGGATAGAGATTTATAGCTGATGAAACAAGTTGTTTTA
>NZ_JADQBH010000266.1 GCF_016278715.1 Marinilabilia sp.
GCATTGGGACTTTTACCGCCATACACGTCCACCCGGAGCATTCCATGGGCCTGTTTGGCTTTTTCCACCCCGTTTTCAATGTCCTGATTGAACTTGCTGCTGCCGGAAGTCCGGGAAGTAAGGGCGGTCTCTTCAATGCCTGTCAAAAGGACGATCTCATAAGCGTAAGGGTACTTTTGCTCGGCCTCCGAACGCTTTAAAAAGTTGTATATGCTGCTTATTTGTTCTCTGTAATCTAACATGGCTCTGTGGTTTAAATCCTGTGGGGGATGATTTTTACAAATTCCAACCGGTAGGGTCGGAAGTTTTCGGCTTTGGTAATCAGGTCGATGTAATCGGTAAATACCTGATAGCGGTATTCGTCCATAAACTCGTATTCTTCCGGAGTGGCCGTAAACACGTTGTCGCTGCTGACCATCTCCAGCTCTGTAATGGATGTGGGAAGTCTCTGGGTATTGAGAATCCACATGTCGTTTTTCAGGTCAATGGTCTGACTGGCTTTGGTCACATGAACCACTACCGGCTTTAACTGGTAGCTGTCGATGGTTCTAAGACCTGCTATGCGGTCCTTGGCGATGGTATGTAGTAGCTCACTTGTGTTCATCTCATTAAGAGTTTAATTTTCAAAGGCATTCGATGGAACTCGCTTGGGGAAATTCATTTCATCTGAGAAATGGCTATTTGCTCGTTTCATATTCAATGTAGATTCTAATGGTCAGCAAGCTGCCATCGCTGTTTTTATTGCTTTTGAAAACGGTGTGGATATTGGAGTTGACCTCCAATGGCTCATGGAAGGGAATGATCTCTTTTTGCAGGTTGCGGACCTTTCGGTTGGCGGTCAGCACATAATCCCGAAGCAGAAAGCTGTTGCCATTTATCAGCAGACTGATATTGCCACACTCGTATGGTTTTGGCCTTTTATAGGCTTGCTTGGCGTAAACGAAGACTTCTTCCTTTTTCTGATAAGCAAAATTCAGCACCTCTTGAGCGATGAAATCGGCAAAATCGGTATTGGTCATGATTTTGCCCCTTTCATAAAGACCGGCTTCATGGTAGAGGTAATCGGCAAGTCCATCTGATAAAAGCTGCGTCAGGTTATCGGTCAATAGTTGTTGGCGCGTTTCATCCAGACAGGTAAATCGGATGTTTGCACTCAAAACGCTGATAACCTCCGGCAACATGGAAGCCTCAAAATAGGCCCGGCTTTCTTCTTTTGTGGAGCGGGTACGCAGGTAGGAATAGAACATTCCGGTAATGCGCTCCTCTTTGAGCAGATTGGCTATCAAAGCTTGTGGAAACACCAACTCTTGGGTAATCTCTTCCAGCTCACCGGATTGTTTAACCGTGGCAATAACAGTCACCCCGGTAATCAGTTTACAGGATGCCGGGAGCAGGTCCTGAACATTCAGGTGCCCGTTGTGCTCGGATTGATGTGTAATGACAAAGTATCGTTTCATGTGTTGGAGGGGTATGATCGGTTACTTCTTGTTGACTTCGGCCAGCAGGTAAGCCCTTACATGGTAGCTGTCGGCCACGGCCAGATTGGCACTGTCGTCTTTGTAGATAATCCTGACCGGGCTGTTCTTGGCTTTTTCATCCACCGGGAAAGCCACATCTTCTATGGAGAGACTGTCGTTGTGGTGGAGTAATGCCACTTCGGTATCATCGGGAATGATTTCGGTATCATCAATCCACACTCTGAGGGTTGCCCCTTGCAGCGCGTCGGGATTAGAAAGGCGCAGGAACAGGCCTTTAATGCGGTCGTGTTCGGTCTTGGTGTTGCCATTGAACTCATAGGTCTGACCTTTTTTTACCTCAAACTTGATGACCTGAAGTTTCTTGATGGGATTGGAAGGATTGATTGCTTTTGTTTCCATTTCAAAGGTGTTTTTTAAAAAAAGGGACGGCTCATTTACCGCCCCTTCCAAATTGATGGTATGCATCCTGTTGCGGTCATCACAGAGTCAATCTTTAGTATGGTTTTACTCTTTTCTCTGACGGCAATGCAGATGGCTCTTACGCTTTCTCGGTCATGGTTCCAAGCAGGGTAACCTTTACTGCCGGGTTGAAAACCTTATCTCCGGCCACTGCCTTGGGCATGTTCAACTTTGGCGTGATGTCCATGGATGGTTTCAACCACTTGGGGTTGGCCAGCTTATAGAGGAACTTGCGCTTGGTGGTATCACTGTCGTCGAATACTGCGCACGAGATTTCAGGAACAATCACTTTGGTGCCTAAAGTCATCTCAAAGGTTCCGTTGGTCATTTGAGGTGGAAAAGCGAACTGCCCAAATGCAAAATCTGCCGGGTCGTTGTCATCCTCGGATGCACCGTGGGCATACTCCAGCACGATGTCGGTTAGAAGGAAATACTTTCCGCTGTCCAGCTGTGCCCGGTTCAGGTTGGTACGGCCCGTTTTCTTGTCGTCCGATGCTTCCATCAGATCGATGTCCGAGCGGTCTTTGATGCCCTTGATGGTGTAGATGGCTGCATCTACGGTCTGCATACGGGCATCTTTCAGGGCCTTCTGGATTTCCGGGGGCAACTGCTGGCGACGCAGTTCAAACTGACCTTTGGAGGTCAGATCTCGGGTCAATCCGGTTTTGACGGCAGTGCTTTTAGCCCCTGCATTATAGGAGCGGCGAACAGCACTCTTGCGGGTTGCTCTGCGCTTTACCCTGCGTACCTTCCTTTTTTGTTTGCGCCTGGCACGTCCCAGGTCACCAATGCCTTCAACGGCATCGTCCTGATCTTCTTCCTGCTCTAATGCGTCTTCTTCTCTCTCGAGAAGGGCTGCTTCCAAACCTTCAATATCGTCCATTGAAGGGTACAAATCATTTTGCTCATTAATGTCTGCCATGATTGTTATCTTTTTTGTTGTTAATAAATTGATTTACTAAAGTTGAGTTGTCGTTTCGGGGCCGGTCAGGATTCCATCATATCACCTGAGAAGATGTCGAAGTCCATGCTGTCGGGATTGATTTTAGCCGGAGAGCCAGCCATCTCATCCTCATAATCCATAGCTCCTACAGGGTCGTCCGACATGGCATAATCTGCGGTGATATTGCCCACCGGCTCATCCGACATGGAAAAGTCTGCGGCTCCTGATACCGAATTTTGGATTTCTCTTTCGATGTCAATATCTGCTGCCGGAAGAGATTGGGTAACGGGATTGAGTGCCAACATCTGGTCGTCATCTTCTTCGCCCATCAGGCCTTCCAAACCCTGAAGGATGGTTTTGCCGGTGGCTTTCTTGATGACGGCTTCAACGCCTGCTCCGGCTGCACCCACCAAACCAATCCGGATGTATTCGTTTTTGGTGAACTGCGTACCTATCAGTCCACCCATAGTGACCGCTGCCGGAATGATGTAATCTTTCATGTCGGTTCCCATCAGTCCGGTGACGGTCTGACTTTTGGATAACTTTTTCAAAGCAAACTTACCAACGGCAAACCCTGCTACGGCAGCAACGGGTTTGCCAATGTTATTGGTGGCTTTCATAAAGTCAATCTTGCTTGCCCTTGGCCTTGTGGCCGGGGTTCTGGAAGTCTTTTTTCTTACTGCCATTTGATTAAAATTTAAGTTCTGGTATTAACTGAGTTCGATTTTTCCGAGGGATTTCTTTTCTAAAGGTGGCTTTCGCTTGGTGGTGGCTTTTGGTTTACTATTAGATGGTCGCAGCATCAGGTAGGTGCCTGTTCCGATGAGTGCGGCCAGCCCCAGACCAATTCCTATTTTGGCTCCTTTGGAGATGCTCTTGGTCGGAATAACTGATGTGGGCGCAGGGGTTAGGGATTGTCTTGGGTATTGTGCTCCGGGTTGCATTTGGGATTGTGTTTGGAATGGGGTTTGGGATTGTGGTTGGTATTGGGTCATATCCTGACCGTAGTCCACCATGTTTTGGGATGTGGCGGTTTGTTGCTTGCGTGCGGCAATCTTCTCTTTGGCCTTTTTAAAGATGTTGGTCACCGGTTTGAGCCAGTTCTTGATTTTAGCCAGCACCCCTGATGCTGCACCTACCGATGCTGCCGTGGCCACGGCACCCAAAGTGCCCAGTTCTCCAAGTTCGCCAATGGCTGACAATCCTTCCAGTCCGGCGATGATGCCTTCAGCGCCTTTCAAAGAGAAATCCGGACTTTTCTGTTTGGCCCCTTTCAAAATGGCGGAGCGAAGATTCTTTTCCCTGCCTTGTAAGCCATTGAAGAGCTTTTTTACTTTAGCATGACGTTTCTTCAAATCGGCCAGTTTCTTAGGGTCGATGTTGTGTTTGGCGGCCAGATGATCGGGCAGGTAAGCGTATTGCAGTTTTTTGGCAATGTCGAACATGTTTAGTCGCGAACCTGCCAGAAGGCCGTTGCGTATGGCAATGGACAAAGGATTGAAACGGACAACGGCCTTTACAGCTTTCTTGGCGATCTTACCGGCTTTCTTGACGCCCTTCTTAATGCCTTTACCGATTTTCCTGCCAATGCGTTTAAGGGATTTGAAAAAGCCGCCCAGACCTCTTTGTCCTTCCAGTCCGTCAATCTCTTCATCTAAATCATCCAGCTCCCCCAATCCCTGAATGGCTTCCGAATCGTATTTGATTAAACCGCTTTTAACCAGTTGGTCTTCAATGGTGGAGAGTTTGTCCAGCACTTTATCCCGCTGGGGTGTGTGCCAAAACTTGATGGCCTGATTGAGCATACTGATGAACTGGTCGGGATTCTGGATATGGGCCATCTTGCTTTTGTTCTCCTTGTTTTTCAAAAGGAAATCCCGGGTACGTTTCAGGTAGCTCAGTGTGGCATCTTCTGCGTTTCCCAAACCATTGATGGCATCTTCAAAGTCCAGTCCGGAGACAATGGCCATCATTTCACCATGGTCAGCATCCGGGATGCGTCCACCAGCTATATCCAATCCGGATAATGCGTAGATGGGTAACCCTAAGCCAAGTGTGCCTGTCAGGCCGTTAATGCCTCTGACGCCGCCCACCATTTCAAGCGCTGACATATTAAAATTGGACCTCTCGAAGCTGTAAGGTTTTTGGTAGTCGAACTTGGAGAGTACCGGGTCGATGATAATCTCATCTTCGCTGTCTCCTTTGGCCGGGACAAACACATAAATATGCTGGAAGTAGCTTTTGCCATCGTATTTGGTAATACGGAACCGGAAAGGAATGCCCAGACATTTAAGCAAAGAACCACAAAAGATGCTGTAATCATCACAATCAATGCCAGCGTTGCTGTTGCCCTGTTGTTTGAACCTGATCTGGCCGTCCTGCCAGCTTCTGGCCGGGGTTCGGAGCTGTTCGGTGCCATCCTCGTCCTTTTGGTATTGCAGGTAGGTATAAGCAAAATTGAAGATGTTGCGGCAGGTGTTCTTCACTTCGACAGGCTCAGTGAGCGAACCACTTTTAAGCGTTTTGGCCAGTTCCTCCACTTCCCGGTAGTGGTCGGCCACGATGTTGATGCAATTTTCAACGGTCTCCAGTACGTTGCCGTTTTTGATAAACTTTTCCGTTCCGGCAGCCTTTTTAATAAGATGGTTGAACTGACGTCCGTCTTTGGTATTGCGTGGGCCGGAGACAACACCCAGTTGTCCCGATGCTAATCCGTTCATATTGTTATCAGTTAAGTTTTGCGTGGTGGTGATGGTTTCCCCGTTGATATTAAGGGTAAGTGTGAAGCTCAAATCGGCTTTGAACTGCTCAGAATTTTGGAGTATTGCCATGGAGAGACCTTTGCCTAAAAGGTTTAGGAAAGGCACCTGAAAAGTAATTTCCACATCCCGGGTTTTGCCGGCTTCAACGGTCAATCCTTTAATGTTGGGAGTGGAATAAGCGATGGCCGAAGCTTTGTATTTGGCCACTACCTGATTGATGGCAAGTGTGATGGGGGCTTTTGTTGGATTGTAGCAACGCAGCTTGACGGCAAAGCGGACTTCCTGCAACGTCAGCTTATGAATGCGAAAACCCAGGAGGGCAAAGTTCATTTTGGCCCCTGCCAGAAGTTTTTTGCCTTTGGTAAACAGGAGAAAACCACCTCCGATGGCTGCGGCAACGGCCAATGTGCCTACTATCTTTTTTGTGTTTGCTTCCATAGTGAAAACAAACATAGGGTTAGGGTTAAGCTATGGGGTGACTGTTATTGACTGTTTTTGTTCGTTGTTGATTTAAATAGTTTATTTTTTACCGTTGTAATTTATTTTATTTCAAGTTCATTGAGAAAATCAACCAGTTTTGAAAACAGACTTTTCTCTAATGGGGATTGGCTTTTTTTGATTTTTTCTTGCAGGTATTGCTGCGGGACTTGTTTTTGGATAAGGACTTTGGCCAGTTTACCCAGCTCCGCCATAATATCGGATTGCTGGAAGCTGTTTTGTCCGGTGGGAACTGCCTGTTCGCGTTGCAGGTCTAATAACAGGGTTTTGTATTCTTCCTGCATCTGCTGAAACCGGAGGGCAGAACCGCCTTTATCGGGATGCAATTCTTTGGCGAGCGTCCGGTATCGTTGCTTGGCTTGTTCCAAGTCGGTGGTGTTTTGAAAATAGTTCATCTTTCTATTATAGTTGGTTATATTCTTCGGGTGTGATACTAAAGTGCTCCAGTATTAGCCGAACCTGTACAAAATTGTAGGTGTGCTTATTCATAGGGCCGGCATGACTCACTTTTGCTTTGAGCTCCGGACACAGGTCGATTTCTTTGCGCAGTAACTGCAAGGCACTTCGGATGGAGGTGCTGTCTGGATACAGCTTTTTAACCAGCTCCTGCTTCAAAATGGTTCTACGAAAAATCATATTCAGATGAATTAAGTGGTGAATACAATGCAAAAAGCCCTGAAAAGGATTGAAAATGCAGGTTTGGCGAGTGCTTTGCGACTGCTTTTTTGTCCTTTTCAGGGCTTTTGAGGATATTTGAATTGCTTTTGGCTACTTCGGGAGTATAATGCGAATGCTTTTGAGGATATACCCGATTTTGAAGGGTATATCTTGCCTGTTTATGCAGGCTTTTAGGAAAAATTAAAAGATGTTGGAGTACTTTGCCGGAAATGGCAGGAAAAACTGAGAATGTTCGGTTACATTGCAGGGTACAAACAGCAATAAGCCCATTGCTTAGGCTTATTGGCACATAGAATTTAAGTATGTCGGGCATAATTGTTTAATTATACCCTTGAAGGATAGCGGAGCTAAGATATGGAAAATTAGAAATTAAAATTGGGTTAAGGAAATAATATTCAACATTTTTTAAAAGTAAGACACCTAACAGTACCAAAAGAACAAAAAATACAACACTCACCCTCTTTGGGTTTTAGCGTAGTTTTGCAATTTTTACACTCATAAAAAATTGGCAGGAATCTTCCGGCATGTTTTCTTCCTTTTTATACCCACAATCGGGACAGGTTATTATTGACACATTTTTTGACTTCATAAGCCAAATTTATTAACAATCCATCCCTCAATTATCTTCCATTTATTTTCAATTTAAAAAATAGTCTGATTCATGCCAATCGTTTTCGAGATTATACTGTACATCGCCTATAGATTGTATTTTGTCTTGTGGTTTAATGTCTGAGTTGACTATTAAATCGTAAATGACTTCAACGGTAAAGACTATATTTAGACCAACGCCCAAGGAAAAGGCTTTTCCATAACTTTTGCCTATTGTATATTGAATGTGCCTTTATTATAAACTTTTAGTTTCTTGGAGCGTACATGATTATTCCCATCCCGATAAGCGCTACAACTCCTCCAATTACATCATACCTGTCAGGAATAAACCCGTCCACTTTCCACCCCCAAATTATCGCCATGATGATAAAAACTCCGCCATAGGCAGCATATACTCGCCCAAAATTAGCTGGTTGCCATGTTGCCACAACTCCATACAATACAAGAGTTATCCCGCCAATTGCCCCAAACCACCAAGGTTTATTTCCCCTGAGCCATTGCCAAATAAGGTAGCCACCCCCAATTTCACAAAGCCCGGCTAAAACAAACAGGAGAAAAGAATAAAATATTTTTATACGGATCTATTTCCCTAATTTTAGAATTCTGAAAGCCCCTCTTATTACAATCAAAAAAACGATGGCTCCAATAATCAGGTCGGGGTATTTCGACTGCGTAAGCAACACCAAAACCCCGGCAAGGATAACACCTGTATTAATTATTACGTCGTTGGAGGTGAAAATCATGCTAGCTTTCATGTGTGCCTCTTTGCTTTTCGATTTTTGAAGCAGATGTAGGCAAACAGAATTGGCTATAAGTGCCAATACAGAAACTCCAATCATTATTCTGAAATCAGGCATTTCTTCTGCTCCGATAAACCTTCGGATTACCTCCATAAGACCAATACCTGCCAGTGTTAATTGAAAGTAACCGCTTAAAGTGGCTACTTTCTTTTTGCGGAAAACAGCAGTGCCCACAGCCCACAAACTTAATCCATAAACAGCTGCATCGGCAAGCATATCAAGCGAATCGGCAACCAGCCCCATGGAATTGGATATAAAACCTGTAGTGATTTCAATGATAAAGAAACTGAAATTAATAATCAGCACCGTCCACAATAATCTGGACTGACTGCCTGTGCTTTCCAATTGAAAGTCAGAATCAGTAACTGCTCTGTTTTCAACAAGATTTGCACCGAGCTTAAGGCTCTCCAGTTTCTTTGTGATTTCTTTATTTTCAACCGAATGAAAAATGGAAAGTTTACGGTTTTCAATATCAAATTCCAATTGACGGATGCCGTCAATTTCATACAGCTTCATGCGGATAAGGTTTTCTTCCGAGGGGCAGTCCATCTCCGGAATATTGTATATTGATTTTTGCATTACTTTCTTTCCTTAAGGATTACATTCAGCGGAATAAACGCACCTACTTTCAACCCCCAATTGATATTATCGGCTGGGGTAAAAAGAAATGCAAAAAGATTACCGCCCTTGAGTTTTACATTGGGTCCGCCCTGTAAAATAAACTTATTATTGTCGGCCATATATTCTGCCGAAGCCACAAACGATACAGGAACTTTCTTATCCATGCCTACAAACCAATATTCGTTGAAAGTGTACAAGCTGTTCATGAAAGGAGTGTAGCCTGCTGAGAAATACCAACTCTTGTTCCACATCATCCCAATTTCCCCGTGCAAACGTACGGCTTCGGTACGGTTTCCGTCAAAGTCATAAATAACCAGAGGATTTACTCGGGCTCCTACAATTAATTTATAGGGTTTCTTTTCAGTTTCCTGGGCAAATAACAAACCTGAAAAAATACTTAATATCAAAAATATGGTAATTCTTTTCATGATTTTTTATCAAAATTAATCAATATTTTCTATTTCAAATCTTGGTTTTTGAAATAATGATTTTGTAAGAC
>NZ_JADQBH010000108.1 GCF_016278715.1 Marinilabilia sp.
ATCTTTTTATAGAATCTATTCCAGCCTCTTCATCCATTCGGTTATCGGGTTTGCAAAACAAAATTACATCCGCCCGCTTTTTAGGAAGCGGCATTGAGCTTGAGTATTCCAACAAGGGAGCTGTTAATGAAATCATCTGGACCTCTCCCGCAATGGCCGACCCGATGCAAATGCCGGTCATTGAAGCGGAGTTTGAAGATACCATCCGTGTTGTACCACTGAAAAACATCAACATCAATCCCAAAGACACTTTGACACTGAACAGTAACAACGCCCTTTTTCAAAAGAGCATCACCCAACAAGACCGCCTGACCACTATTCCTTCAACCATCGCCATGAAGTGGAATATTAAAGCGGAACATACCCAAAAAGCAGAACTAAAATTTGTTCCGATGCAAAAGGGCAGGGAACTTGTTCTTGAAACGGAAAAAGGCCAAATAAAAATAGAACCTGCAGAAGCGAAGGACAATCTGATTAGCTCAAGATACGACACCATTCAAACTGCAGATATTTACCAGTCCAATATCTTTTACGGTTCATTAAATGAGGTGCATGTCAATTCAAATGGCAGTAATCGTCTGAGAATTCTTAACTCCTCCTGGCACAACCTGAAGAACAATAAAGACAACCACTTAAAACCCCTTCCCATGTCGGCAAGGTATTATTATGTGGAAGTAGAATCCGAAAACCAGCAACAATTTTGTTACAGGATCACAGGAAATGACGGACTGCAGGTTTGGTTCAATCAGGATGAAATCCTGCTGACCAGAAATACCAACCCGGGAACTCCTCTGGTAAAAGAACTGGTATTTAACCTGAAAAAAGGAAAAAATATTTTGCTGATAAAAAATTACAACAGAGTAGGAGCAAAAGATTATTTTGACCTGATGGCACTCCCGGAAGCCGGTTGGTGGAAGCAAACCATAACAATACCGGCAAATCCGGAATATATTAAAATTAAAACTACTGAAAATGAGAACCCTTTTACCGATATAAATTTGCAAACCTTTTCCATCGTATTAACCCCGGAAAACAAACCAGAAAAAAATTAAAACCGGCCTTATTTAAGCACCGGAAAACCTGTTTCTTTTGTGGAAAATTATTTAGAACAACTCAACGAAGCTCAACATAAAGCCGTTATCAACACCGAAGGCCCATCACTGGTCATTGCCGGGGCAGGCTCGGGCAAAACCCGTGTGTTGACCTATCGGATTGCCTACCTGCTTGAAAAAGGCGTTGCCCCCTGGTCCATATTGGCACTTACATTTACCAACAAGGCCGCCAGAGAGATGAAAAACCGAATCGGACAGATCGTCGGGAAGGAAGTGGCCTCAAAACTCTGGATGGGAACTTTCCACTCAATCTTCTCGAGAATTTTGCGCATTGAATCAGAAAAACTGGGTTTTCCTTCCACTTTTTCAATATACGATACGTCCGACTCCAAGAGCCTCATTAACAGCATCCTGAGAGACATGAAGCTGAACAAGGAGAAGGCTTACAAACCGGGCACCGTATTGGGCCGGATATCATCAGCCAAAAATGACTTGATTATTCCGGCTGTTTATGCCAGGGATGCCCAACGAACATCTGCCGATGCTGCCGCCCGTATTCCTCTGATGCCAGAAATCTTCCAGCGATATATGCGGGAATGCCGCAAAGCCGGGGCAATGGATTTCGACGACCTTTTGCTCAACACCAATATCCTTTTTCGGGATCATCCCGAAGTGCTGGCCAAATACCAGGAACGCTTTCAATATATTTTGGTGGATGAGTACCAGGACACCAACTTTTCACAATACCTAATCACCAAAAAACTGGCCGAAAAACACAAAAACATCTGTGTGGTAGGCGATGACGCACAGAGTATTTACAGTTTCAGGGGTGCAAAAATCGAAAACATTCTCAATTTCCGAAACGATTATCAAGGGTATCAGCTTTTTAAACTGGAACAAAACTACCGTTCGACGCAAAACATCGTGAATGCTGCCAATAGCATCATTGCCCACAACGATAAACAAATAAAAAAGCAGGTTTACTCCGAAAATGACGAAGGCAATAAAATAAACATGATTCAGGCCCAGTCGGATGTAGACGAGGGCTTTATTGTAATCAACGACATCAATGACACCCGGCTGCGCCATCAGTGTCAATATGAAGATTTTGCTATCCTCTATCGAACCAATGCACAGTCCCGGATATTTGAAGAAGCACTTCGCAAAAAAAATATTCCTTATAAAATATATGGAGGACTCTCATTTTACCAGCGCAAGGAAATTAAAGATCTGTTGGCTTATCTGAGAATGACAATAAACCCACGTGACAGCGAAGCCCTGAAGCGCGTAATCAATTACCCGGCCCGGGGAATTGGTAAGACCACCATGGAGAAAATCGAAAACCTTGCCAATCAGAATAATCTTAGTCTTTGGGAGGTAATAACCAATCCCGCACTCCCAAATTATGGATTCAACAGCGGTATATTAAAAAAGTTAAGCAGCTTTGCACGCCTGATATCCGGATTTATGAGTCAGGCACCGAATATGTCAGCCTTCGATATCACCAACGAAATAGCCACACAAAGTGGCATCATGAAAGAACTGCATCTGGAAAAATCGCACGAAAACCAGACGCGCATTGAAAACCTGGAGGAACTTTTCAATGCCATTCGCGAATTTTCGGATGAAAGGCAGGAAAGTGGAGAAAACAACAGTCTGGTAGATTTCCTGGAAGAAGTATCCCTTTTAACAGACCAGGATACCGACAAGCCCGATGACATCAATAAAGTAACGCTGATGACCATTCACGCTGCCAAAGGACTGGAATTTAGGAATGTTTACATCGTGGGAGTCGAAGAAGGATTGTTCCCATCCTCTATGGCATCATCCTCCGAGTCAGGAATTGAAGAAGAGAGACGGCTGTTCTATGTAGCCCTCACACGTGCCGAAGAACGGGTCACCCTCACCTGCGCCAGAAACCGCTATAAATACGGAGAATTAACTTTTGCCAAACCCAGTCGGTTCTTAGGGGAAATAGGCCAGGAATTTCTAAATATCCCGTCTGAAACACAAAGCTTTTCTCGCCCGGGACAGGAAAGAAATACATCATTTTCGAAAAAGAAACGTTTCAACCTGAAAAATGAAGCATTCCCGGAAAAGAAAAAAATAAATTTTAGTGGCAAAGTACTTCAAAATAACACCTCCCCTTCACCCTTCAGCTCACTCAACCCGAACGATCAGAGCAAAGTGCAGCCCGGTGTAATCATTGAGCATGAGCGATTTGGACAGGGTAAAGTTTTGCATCTCGAAGGAGAAGCCCCCAATACAAAAGCCACCGTTTTTTTCAAAAATGCAGGACAAAAACAATTATTGCTTAAATTTGCCAAACTTAAAATAATCACTTAGATTTGCAATACAATTAGGCTTCAAAGGATTACGGTCAAAAAAAATCGTATCACTTACCAAAACAATCGTTTTTTGCAGATTTTTCCTTGCAAATACGTTTTTTTAACAATGAAACACGATATTTGCAAGCCCTGAAACTTACTTGAAAGAAAACCGTTTTATAACAAACAATGTTATATTCAAATACCAAGGTTGGCCCTCCGGCTTTTACCAACAACTATTTAAAATAACAGCCCTCTTTTAAACCCGGTGTCCCGGAGCTTGCTTAAAAACGACTTCGGACATCTTACCTAAATTCAAAACAACAATGCTGAAGCATTACTAAAACGCCACTTAATTCAGCAAAAAATAATTTTTTTAAACTACTAATGGATTATAATTCAAGCCGAAAGAAACTGGTTTTGCCTGAATATGGTCGTCATATTCAGAAAATGGTAGATCATGCACTTACCATTGAAGACCGTGAAGAAAGAACCCGATTTTCGAAAGCCATTATTGGTGTAATGGGAAATTTATTTCCGCACCTGCGCGATGTCAGCGACTTCAAGCATAAATTATGGGATCATCTGGCCATCATGGCGGATTTCAAACTGGACATTGATTATCCTTATGATCCTCCGGCACCGGAAAATTTCCAATCCAAACCGGATCCGATTTCCTACAATGATGGCAAAATGACTTTCAAACATTACGGAACTATTGTTGAAGAGATGATACAAGAAGCTTCTAAAATGGAAGAAGGCCCATTAAAAAGGCACCTCATCATGCTCATCGGCAACCACATGAAGAAATCTTTGTCCAACTGGAATAAAGACAATGCTACCGACGACCGCATATTAAGTGATATACAGCGTCTTTCCAATGGAAAAATCAAGATCGAAGGAGAGGCAAGAATTAATGATTTCCGCGAAATTAAAGACACTAATAATAACGCTCACAGTCGTCCGCGGAAAAAATTCGTTCGCAAAAGCAATAATTAATCACTTACACATTTCAATCTTCCACAACTACCCGAAACGATGAGCAGCTTCGAAGTGCATGGGGGTCTCCAGCTAAAAGGTGATATCACTCCGCAGGGGGCAAAAAATGAAGCCCTGCAGGTCATTTGTGCCGTATTATTATCTTCTGAGGAAATCATTCTTGACAATTTACCCGATATTCTGGATGTCAACAACCTGATTGACCTTCTTAAAGACCTTGGCGTAAAGGTAAACCGTCTTTCTCCGGAAAAGTGCAGTTTCAAAGCTGAAGTCATCAACCTTGATTACTTAAAGACCAAAGAATTTAGAAAAAGAGCTGCTTCCCTGAGAGGCTCCATCATGATAATGGGACCACTCCTGGCGCGTTTCGGCAAAGCTTATTTCCCGAAACCAGGAGGAGATAAGATTGGGCGCAGACGTATGGATACTCACTTTTTCGGTTTTGAAAAACTGGGAGCCAAGTTCAACTTTGATTCCGACGACATATTCTATACCGTTTATGCTGATAAGCTGGAAGGATCGTATATGCTGCTCGACGAAGCCTCCGTCACCGGAACGGCCAATATTATCATGGCAGCAGTTCTGACACCCGGCAAAACGGTCATTTACAATGCTGCCTGTGAACCCTACGTTCAACAACTTTGCAGGATGCTCAACTCCATGGGAGCAAAAATTGAGGGAGTTGGCTCTAATCTTTTGTCCATTGAGGGAGTTTCAACTCTTAGTGGTTGCACCCATCGCATTCTGCCCGACATGATTGAAATAGGCAGTTTTATAGGTCTCGCAGTAATGACAGGAAGCGAAATCACCATAAAAAATGCTGCAACCGAACATCTTGGTATTATTCCATTGGCTTTTCGCCGAATGGGAATTAATATGCACATCAGCAAAGACGAAATCTACATCCCTCCAAAACAAAAATACTCCATTGAAACATTTATTGATGGTTCAATAATGACCATTTCCGATGCTCCATGGCCCGGCCTGACGCCGGACCTTCTAAGTATATTCCTGGTGGTGGCTACTCAGGCCAACGGCAGTGTACTTATTCATCAGAAAATGTTTGAAAGCCGCTTGTTTTTTGTGGATAAACTCATTGATATGGGAGCCCGCATTATTTTATGCGACCCACACAGAGCAACTGTGATAGGCCTGAACCAGGAAACCCCTCTCAGAGCCAGTATTATGACCTCTCCTGATATTCGTGCCGGAGTTGCGTTATTAATTGCTGCTCTTTCCGCCAAAGGCAAAAGTGTAATCCACAACATAGAGCAAATAGACCGCGGATATGAGAGAATTGATGAGCGATTAAACCGTCTTGGAGCCAAAATTAAGCGCATTTAGAGATTTCTTTCTTTAATTCGGGCGTTAATTTGACCTTTTTTACACCTTTTTAACTAATCACTAACACTCTCTAAATCAGCCTGCTAATTCCAACCCCATCAAAATTATAATTTTACCTCTTTTCTCCAAACAAATGAGCCTTTATTTTTAATGTTTTACAGCATAGTTTTGTTGCGCAAATAAATCCACTGGTCACTCTTTTATGGATATTCATCTAAAAACTTTGACCAGACCGAATAAATTGTTGAACCTTTGCACAGTAACAATTCGGGAAAGACTATGCTTATGAAGAACAAGTTACTACTAATCATCACTTTGACAGGAATTGTTTTTCTGTCATTCATCAACGGTTCTCCGGAACCACGTGAGGGCCTGGATGTAGGGAACAAAGTTCCTGAAATCAATCAACCTCTCTTGGACGGGACTCCATTCAGCACCGACAGCCTTAAAGGCAAGATGGTACTGATTGACTTCTGGGCGTCATTCGATGCACAATCAAGGGTTGAAAACCATCAGAAAACAAAAATGCTGAAAGCATATAAAAATCAGAAATTCCTTAACGGACAGGATTTTATTATTATCAGCATTTCGCTCGACCGGTTTAAAACCCCTTTGAATCAAGTTATTCAGCGTGACAAACTTGAAGCATTACAACATATTTGTGATTTTCAGGGTCGTGAATCAGAACTGGCAAAAAGCTTCAACTCTGTTGATCACATGAAGAACTATCTTATAGACGGAGACGGCCGGATTGTAGCTGTGGCAAATAACCTGAAAGCCATAGACCAGCGTCTGGCAAAGCTTATGAAATAGCATTTTTCTATTGTTTACAGGGATTCAAAGACAGCAGAAAGCTTCGGCTTTTTGCTGTCTTTGTCATTTATGCAGGCTCTTTCATGCCAAAATGTCCCTCTTTTTAATATGGCAAAGAAATTGCATACATTTGTGCGCCAAATATTAAAAAAGAAAACTTAACAAGATATGAGCAGAAAAAAAGCGACCGAAGAAAAATCAAAGCCTACTGAAGCTCCGGAAACTTCAGCCAACAACGCTCAAAAAAACCAGGAAAATGAAGAGCATCCAACAACCAAAAAGGATGCTGAAGAAATAAATTCGGAAGAGAATTGTGAAGAGGCCAGGCAGGATGCAGAAGACGAACAAACGCTCCTGAAAAAACAGCTGGAAGACCTCAGTGACAAACACTTGCGCCTGATTGCCGAATACGATAACTTCAGAAAACGAACGCTGAAGGAAAAAATGGAGTTATCGAAAAGTGCAGGTGAAGGAATCCTTTTGAGCATACTTCCAGTTATAGATGATTTTGACAGAGCTCGTGCTCACCTGGGGACTGCCAGTGACCTGGATGCCGTAAAAAACGGGATAGATCTGATTTACAACAAATTTAATGAATTTCTGAAGCAACAGGGAATCGTGGAGATTGAAACAGAAAATCAGGAGTTTGATAGTGAAACACATGAAGCCATCACAAAAATTCCGGCACCCTCAGAAGATATGAAAGGAAAAATCATCGACTGTGTTCAAAAAGGCTATAAACTCAACGACAAAGTGATCCGATATCCCAAAGTTGTTGTTGGAGAATAAACCCAAAAATATATCATGTCAAAAAGAGACTACTACGAAGTACTGGAAGTTGCAAAAAGCGCAAGTGCGGAAGAGATCAAAAAAGCCTACCGAAAGAAAGCCCTGAAATTTCACCCAGACAAAAACCCCGGTGACAAAGAGGCAGAAGATAAATTCAAGGAAGCAGCTGAAGCCTACGAGGTACTTGGAAACGCAGAAAAAAGACAACGATACGACCAATTTGGACATGCCGGTGTTGGTGGTGCTTCCGGAGGCGGCTTCGGTGGCGACGGGATGACAATGGAAGACATATTCTCCCATTTTGGAGACATCTTTGGCGGTGGTTTTAGCGGATTTGGTGGTTTTGGCGGATTCGGAGGTTCCTCACGCGGAGGACAGCGGGTTAATAAAGGCTCTAACCTCCGTGTAAAAGTGACCCTCACACTTAAAGAAATTGCCAACGGTGTAGAGAAAAAACTCAAAGTCAAAAAATATGTTTCCTGTGAACACTGCAGTGGCACTGGGGCTGACAACGGAACAGCCTACAGCAACTGTTCCACATGCGGAGGCGCAGGCCAGGTAACACGGGTAGCCAACACCATACTGGGGCAAATGCAGACACGTTCCACCTGTCCGACCTGTAATGGAGAAGGGAAAACCATTACCAAAAAATGTGCCCATTGTAACGGTGATGGCGTAATGCGTACAGAAGAAGTGGTCACCATAAACATTCCGGCCGGAGTGGAAGAAGGTATGCAGCTCTCAGTCTCAGGCAAGGGAAATGCTGCCCGTCGGGGTGGAATCAATGGAGATTTACTGGTACTAATTCAGGAAGAGAAACATCCCGACTTGGTTCGTGACGGCAGAGACCTGATTTACAATCTGCAACTGAGTGTACCCGATGCCATTTTAGGTACACCTGCCGAAATCCCAACTGTGGAGAGCAAGGTGAAAGTTAAAATTGACCCCGGCACACAGCCCGGCAAAATACTGCGTCTCAGAGGCAAAGGGTTGCCCGAAGTCAACAGCTACCACCGTGGCGACCTGCTGGTTCGCATTAATGTTTGGATTCCCTCTGATGTTTCGAAAGATGAAAAGAAAACGCTTGAAAAACTGAAAGAATCTGAGTCTTTTACGCCAAAAGAAGGAAACGAACAAAATGGATTTTTCAGTAAAATGAAAGATATATTTTAGTTATTAAACCATATAAGGAATATACAAAACGGGGATTTGAAAAAGATTCCCGTTTTTTCATTATTGTCCGGAGAAACTTATTTCTTGAAGAGAGATTTCTTCGTCTTATCCGCAATCAGGCCATTCTAAAGGTTTTCACCCCCTCCATCCCTTAAAACGCTGCAATATTCGGTCACTGCAAACAAAGTGAAGCAATCTCATGAAAGAACCAAAGTTTTGTGAAATAATAACATTAAACACATAAGAACCACCTAAAGCGGAAGTCTGTAAAAGGATTCCCGTTTTTTTTTATATCTTTTGCTCCACAAAATTAAAAAGATATGAACATCCAACAACTGGAATATATTGTTGCATTGGACGACCATCGTCACTTCGTGGATGCCGCCGAAAGCTGCCACATAACACAGCCAACCCTGACCATGCAATTGCGTAAAATGGAAGATGAAATTGGCGTTCAGATCTTCAACAGGGCAAAGAAACCCATTGAACCCACACCTGCTGGAGAGGAAATCATTATTAGAGCCCGGCAGATCCTCAGAGAAATTTCTGATTTACGCAACTATGTCAGCCACGAGAAAAAAAGCATCGAAGGAGAATTTCGCCTGGGTATTATTCCCACACTGGCACCATACCTCATCCCACGGTTTCTTCCACAGTTTATCAGCGAAAACCCCAACACACATCTGCGCATTGAAGAAATTGAATCGGAACCACTTCTCAAAGCAATCCACAACGACCGCATTGATATAGGACTAATGGTTACCCCCGCAGAAGAAAAGCAAATCCGGGAAGTACCATTATTCTATGAGCCTTTTCTCTTCTATGCGCCTTACGACCATCCCTTTATGCACAATGAATTCATAGAAAACAACCTGTTAGACCCGGCTAAAGTACTGGTTCTAAACGAAGGACACTGTTTCCGCAACCAAACACTCGATATTTGCGGCAAAGCTAGTCAGACCAACAATGCCTTCGGTTTTTACTATGAAAGCGGCAGCATTGAAGCCCTCAAGGCAATGGTACGAAAAGGGATTGGTTACACCCTGGTTCCTGAGTTATCGGTAGATTCCATGACCGACAAACCCTTTGTAAGAAGGTTTACGGAACCGGAACCGGTAAGGGAAGTAAGCATTGTCGTTCACCAGAGCTTTACACGACAATTGTTGATTGACCGGATAAAATCGGCCGTACTGGATAATTTACCGGAGAATATCATTAAAACAAAGAGTGTGAAAAAGATAAAATGGCGGTAAATATCAAAAAAACTTAAGCTGTTTACTTGCATTTTAAAAAATCATTCCCTAAACTTGCAAAAGCAAAAACATAACAAAAGTCATAAATAAGGGTTTACATAAACCCGGAAATTAGATAAAACATGAACATTTCAGTTGCAAATATCTGGTGGTGGCGTCATTTCTTTATTCCTCAGGGGGATTAAGGTGGTGTCTTCATGCTTAAATTGTAACTAAAGCATAAAATAAGAAAGGCTTACCGGAAATCCCGGTGAGCCTTTTTTTTATTCCAATTTTGAAAACAAAAAACAACCGATACCTATGAAGAAGCAAAAACTCAACCTCTCGTGCAACCACATCCCTGCTCATGTGGGAGACATTGTGACTCCAGTGAGCATTTACCTGAAATTAAGGGATTTGTTCCCCAATACCATTTTACTGGAGAGTTCGGATTACCACGGTGGAAATAACTCACTATCTTTTATATGTTTCAATCCCATAGCCGATTTCATTGTGGAAAACGAAACAGTTTTATCCCGATATCCGGATGAAACCAGATCGAAGATTTCACTTTCCGGAAAGGAATCTGTTCCGGAGCTGATGCAGGAATTCATCAACAATTTTGAAATCTCCGAAGAAGAACAAATGAAATGCCCGGTTCCTGCTTCCGGTCTCTATGGATACACTGCTTATGACGCCGTGCGCTACTTCGAAGACCTTACCCTGGATATAGACCCGGAAGCCCCCCACTCCATCCCCGACATTCGCTATCACCTCTACCAGTCCGTCATCGCTTTCAACCACTTTACCAATCAGCTTTACTTAGTAGAACACCTATTTCCCGGCCAGAAATCATCTTTGAATGAGACCCTGGAAATCCTGAAAAACCGCTCAGTACCCTCTTTCTATTTCACTCCTGTAAATGATGAGGAATCACCTCTCAACGAGCAGCAATACATGGAAATGGTGACCAAGGGCAAAGAACACAGCTATCGGGGCGACGTATTCCAGATTGTGTTGTCGCGCCAGTTTTCACAAACATTCAAAGGCGATGAGTTTAATGTTTATCGAGCTTTACGTCACATCAACCCTTCCCCCTATCTTTTCTATTTCGATTATGGCAATTATCGCCTCATGGGTTCTTCGCCCGAGAGTCAGCTGGTAATTGAAAAGGGGCTGGCCACCATCAATCCCATTGCAGGAACATTCCGCCGTACCGGAGACGACCTCAAAGACATGAAACTGGCCGAAGAGCTGAGCAAGGACCCCAAGGAAAATGCAGAACATGTAATGCTTGTTGACCTTGCCCGCAACGACTTGGGACGCAACTGCAGAGAGGTAGAGGTAAAAACCTATAAAGAAGTGCAATATTACAGCCACGTACTCCACCTGGTATCTGAAGTGACCGGGAAACTCCGGAATCCCAACGACATTGCCCGTGTCATGGCCGACACATTTCCTGCAGGCACCTTGTCCGGAGCGCCTAAATACAAAGCCATGCAACTGATTAATAAATATGAGCCTCACAATCGTGGTTATTATGGTGGCTGTATAGGAAAGCTGGGGCTCGACGGCTCTTTTAACCAGGCCATTATGATTCGTTCGTTCCTGAGTAAGAACAACACCCTGTTCTATCAGGCTGGCGCAGGAGTCGTTTCCGAATCAGTAGAAGAAAAAGAGCTCCAGGAAGTAAACAATAAACTGGGTGCTTTGAAGAAAGCCATCGAAATGGCGGCAGAGTTTTAGTTGTTGGCTGTTGGCTCGTAATTTTTAAGTGCTAATCATGAGTTGAAAGTTAAAGAACCCCTATTTTCAATACAACCAAGCACCTAAGAAAGTTAAAATTTAAGCAAAATAAAAACATTAAACTCATCAAAGACGGCCATTTTGGCTTTGTGTAAAAACAGAAAAAGATGAAAATACTCGTTATAGACAACTACGACTCATTTACCTACAACCTGGTGCACTATCTGGAAGAAGTGGCCGATCAGGAAGTGGATGTATTCCGGAACGACAAAATCACCATCGAAGAAGCCCGGGCTTATGACAAGATCGTACTTTCTCCGGGCCCCGGGATTCCTGACGAAGCCGGCATTCTGAAACCGTTAATCAAAGCATTGGCCCCCACCCACTCTATTTTTGGCGTATGCCTCGGCTGCCAGGCCATTGCGGAGGTATTTGGAGGTTCCATCTACAACCTGCCGCGTGTTTACCACGGCATCGCAACGCCCATATCGGTTTGCGACCGCAACGAAATGATTTTTAATACCCTGCCCGACACTTTCATGGGTGGCCGTTACCACTCCTGGGTCGTCAACGAAGAGGATCTCCCGTCGGAACTCAACATCACTGCCCGAGACACACAGGGACAAATCATGGGCATCACCCATAAGGAATATGATGTCAGAGCCGTGCAGTTTCATCCCGAGTCCATCCTCACAGAGCATGGAAAACAAATGATAAAAAACTGGATTGAAGGGTAAATTCTAACCTCTATTTTTAAATAATTAACACCTGGAACAATGCTACAGCCAACACTAAAACGACTCTTCGAATACAATACCCTATCCAAAGAAGAGGCCAAAGAGATACTCGTCAATATCACCAGCGAAAACTACAGCAAATCAGAAGTTGTGGCCTTTCTGTCAGTCTTTATGATGCGCTCGGTTACCGTAGAAGAATTATCGGGTTTCCGGGACGGCCTGCTGGAACAATGCAAACGCGTTGACCTGTCCGATTTTCAGACCATCGATATGTGTGGAACCGGAGGCGACGGGAAAAACACCTTTAACATTTCCACGCTGGCATCATTGGTGGTTGCCGGTGCAGGCTACAAAGTGGCAAAGCACGGAAATGCGGGGGTGAGTTCAGCTTGTGGTTCCTCCAATGTCATGGAATATCTGGGTTATCAATTTTCCAACGACAACGATTTGCTAAAAAAACAGATTGACAAAGCAGGAATTTGCTTTATGCACGCACCTTTGTTTCACCCTGCCATGAAAGCAGTAGGCCCCATCCGTCGCGAACTTGGCATCAAGACTTTCTTTAACATGCTGGGGCCTATGGTTAATCCGGCCAATCCGCAGTTTCAACTGGTGGGTGTTTTCAGCCTGGAACTGGCCCGCATTTATCAGTACATTTACCAGCAAACAGATACAAAATTCAGCATTGTCCATAGCATTGACGGATACGATGAAGTGTCTTTAACGGATGCGTTTAAGGTGATTTCACACAACGGGGAAAAGTTACTGAAGCCAGACGACATCAAACTGCCTCTCAACAAACCTGAAGATATTTTCGGTGGCAATACAGTTGAGAATTCGGCCTCCATTTTCAAAAAAGTACTAAACGGACAGGGAACTGAAGCTCAAAACAACGCCGTCATGGCCAATGCTGCGCTGGCAATTCAAACCATAGATGAGTCTCTCTCATTTGAGCTATGTCTGGAGAAAGCCTCCGATTCCCTTAAAGGCGGCAAGGCAGCGGCTACCTTAAAGACCCTTCTGGAAATTGTCTAACCCAATACACAAAGGAACCATGAACATTCTGGATAAAATAGTAGCGAGAAAGCAAGAGGAAGTCGAAGCCGCTAAAAACAAGGTGTCGGTAAAAGAACTGAAATATTATCGTCACTTTTCAGCTCCTACTCCCTCCATGAAAGACAACCTGATAAAAAAGAGCGACTTTCCTGTCATTGCCGAATTTAAGCGACAGTCGCCGTCCAAAGGCCTGATTCATGCGGATGCCAAAGTGGAGGATATTGTTCCCGGTTATGCCAGAGCAGGAGTTGCAGGCATTTCAGTACTTACCGATTCCCATTTCTTTGGTGGTTGCAACGATGATTTAAGTAAAGCCCGCGACCTGACCGACACCCCCATCATCCGCAAAGAATTCATCATTGACCCTTATCAGATATATGAAGCCAAAGCCATTGGCGCCAGCACCATTCTGCTTATTGCATCCATATTGGAAAAAAAGCAGGCAGGTGAGCTTGCTGCTCTGGCCAATTATCTTGGGCTGGAGGTATTGATGGAACTCCACGATGAAAGTGAAGTCGGGCTTCTTAACAGTTATGTGGATATGGTGGGCATAAACAACCGGAATCTAAAAACCTTTGAGGTGGACTTACAACATGCAGCCAATCTGATTTCCTTGCTTCCCGCACATATTCTCCCCATCGCCGAAAGCGGAATCCATTCGGCTGAAGATTTCCGGTTTCTGAAGGATGCCGGATTCAAAGGTTTCCTCATGGGCGAGTATTTCATGAAACATGATGACCCGGCACAAATTTGCGCAGATTTCAAAGCTGAAGTAACATCAATAAAAGTTTGAACAAAAAACTATGCCAAATCCTGTGAAAATAAAAGTCTGCGGAATGCGCCATCATCAAAATATTCTCGATTTGATAAGCCTGAAACCCGATTACATAGGGTTCATCTTTTATCCCAAATCGCCACGATATGCAGGTAACATCTTAAAACCCGAAACCACAGCCCTGATCCCGGAACATATCCGCAAAACGGGAGTATTTGTTAATGCAAAATCAGAAACCATAAAAGAAACCTGTCGAATATTTAATCTAAACACTGTTCAGTTGCATGGAGAAGAATCCACAGACCAGTGTCTCGAACTAAAAGAAGAGGGCTACGAAATAATAAAAGCCTTCTCCCTGAAGGACGAAAAGGATAAAGAAAAAACCAATGACTACAAAGAGGTATGCGACTTTTTTCTTTTCGATACGCCCACCCACCAATATGGAGGCAGTGGCCAAAAGTTCGACTGGTCAATCCTTGCCGGTTTTGAACCTGCACGCCCTTTCTTTTTAAGTGGAGGCATAGAAAGCCAGGATGCCCCAGGCATCTTAAAAGGATGCCCTGCAATGCCCTATGCACTGGACATCAACAGCCGATTTGAATCAGAACCCGGATTAAAGAACATTGCCGCTATTGAACAGTTCATAAAAACCATTCGAAAACAATAAAAAAAAATAAATAAGTTTATATGTCAACTTCATTTCAACCTGACGAGCGAGGATTTTACGGCCCCTTTGGAGGCGCCTACATCCCGGAAATGCTCATTCCCAACATTGAAAACCTGAGGAATAATTATTTACGAATAATCAATTCCGAGTCGTTTCGGAAAGATTTCAAAAACCTTCTGGAAGATTATGCAGGACGGCCATCTCCCCTATATCATGCAGGGCGGCTTTCCGAGCATTATGGTTGCAACATATGGTTAAAACGTGAAGACCTCAACCACACCGGGAGCCATAAAATAAACAACACCATCGGCCAGATTCTCCTGGCCAATGAAATGGGAAAAAAGCGCATCATCGCAGAGACCGGTGCAGGACAACATGGCGTGGCCACGGCTACGGTATGTGCCCTTATGGGACTGGACTGCATTGTTTACATGGGTGAAACCGATATGGAACGTCAGGCCCCCAATGTGGCACGGATGAAAATGCTTGGAGCTGACGTAAGACCAGCGATGTCGGGCAGTCGCACACTGAAAGATGCGACCAATGAAGCCTTGCGCGACTGGATTGCAAATCCGCTGGATACTTTTTACCTCATCGGTTCGGTGGTGGGACCCCATCCCTACCCAGACCTGGTAGCCCGGCTGCAATCGGTCATTAGTGGAGAAATACAATGGCAAATGAGGAACAAAACCGGCAACAGCAATCCCGACTATGTCGTTGCTTGTGTGGGTGGCGGTTCCAATGCTGCAGGGTCATTCTATCATTTTCTGAACGAACCGGATGTAAAACTAATTGGTGCAGAAGCATCGGGCGAGGGTTTAACCTCCGGGAAAACCGCCGCATCCATTGCCATGGGCGAAACCGGGGTAATACACGGAAGCATGACCTACCTGATGCAAACAGACGACGGTCAAATCACAGAACCCTACAGCATTTCTGCAGGACTCGACTACCCCGGAATAGGTCCTTTACACTCCTGGCTATCAAAAACAGGACGGGCAAAATATCTTTCTGTCACCGACCAGGAAGCTCTGGATGCAGCACTGTTGCTCACAAGAAAAGAAGGCATTATTCCAGCACTGGAATCGGCCCATGCATTGGCAGCACTCGACCAACTGGAACTAAAATCAGAAGAAAATGTAGTGGTCACTGTTTCCGGACGAGGAGACAAAGACATGAAAACCTACATGGAACGGTTTAATTTGAAATAAGTTAAAGCAATATCCATTTACAAACAAAACCAGAAACTACCAATGGAAAAATTAAAGTCTCTGCTTAAAAGAAAAAAAGACCTGTTATCGGTTTATTTCACAGCAGGATTCCCCGATATTGAAAGCACCACAAAGGTCTTAAAATCACTGGAAAAAGCCGGAGTTGATTTTGTGGAAATCGGAATGCCCTACTCCGACCCGCTGGCCGACGGCCCAGTGATACAAAACAGCAGCACCCGGGCACTGAAAAACGGTATGAGCCTGAAAAAGCTTTTTGAACAACTGAGCAGTATCTCGGCGGAAATCTCTATTCCCATGATTCTGATGGGATACCTGAATCCTGTGCTCAAATTCGGGGTGGGGGAATTCGTTGAGCAATGTAAAACAAATAACATCAGTGGACTGATTCTCCCAGACCTTCCATACGAAACCTATATGGATGAATATCAGGAACTTTTTACCAAAAACGGCATCAGTAACATATTCCTGATCACTCCACAGACACCGGAGGAACGCGTCAGAAAACTTGACAAAGCCTCCACTTCATTTATTTACATGGTTTCCTCTGCAGCGGTAACCGGTGCCCGGGACGGATTATCTCCCCAACAAATCGAGTATTTTGAACGCATCAATGACATGGAACTCACTAATCCTCGAATGGTCGGTTTTGGCATCAGTAATCACCAAACCTTCAGCGATGTATGCCTACATGCACATGGTGCCATTGTGGGTAGCGCGTTTATCAAACACCTTGAGCAATCGGGCGATGATGAGGAGGGGATAATTAATTTTATTAAAGGACTTAAAGGCTAACAAACTCCTAAATCCAGGAAAAATAAACTTTCTCGAAGGATATTAACCACAGAGAACGCTGAGGAGAAAATATCCGGGTATTCGGATAATAAATTATTACTTTTGCAGGCAAAACAGTTACAAAAATGTCAGAAAACCAAACAGCCATATTACGAATTCATTGTCCCGACCAAAGGGGAATTGTTGCACGAGTGACGGATTTCATTCATCAGAACAACGGGAATGTAGTGGCTCTGGACCAATACACCAACCGCGAAGAAAAGCGCTTTTTCATGCGTGTGGAATGGGAGATGGATGGATTCACCCTGGACCGCGATGAAATAGAAACCGTTTTTGGGCCACTACTGGCAAAACCACTGGACATGGTGTGGGATTTAAAATTTTCCGATAAAATTCCCCGCATGGGTATCTTCGTGTCCAGAAGTTCACATTGCCTGTACGACCTTCTGGCCCGCTACGAGGCAGGAGAATTGAAAGTGGAAATCCCGGTCATTATCAGTAACCACAAAGAGATGGAACATGTGGCAGGACAGTTTAATATTCCCTTTTACCATGTGCCTGTCAACAAGGACAACAAAAAAGAACAGGAACTGCAGGAACTGAAAGTTCTGCAGGAACACAAAGTCGATTTCATTGTCCTGGCCCGTTACATGCAAATTTTATCGTCCGATTTTGTCAGGAATTTCCCCAATAAAGTCATCAATATCCATCACTCGTTTCTTCCAGCATTTGCAGGTGCCAAACCCTATCACGCCGCCCACTCCAGGGGAGTTAAAATCATTGGGGCCACCAGCCACTATGTTACATCCGACCTGGATGCCGGCCCAATCATTGATCAGGACATTACCCGGATATCCCATCACGACTCGGTAGAAAGTCTGGTTCAGAAAGGGAAAGATATTGAAAAAATTGTACTTTCACGGGCAGTGAAAGCCCACCTGGATCGGAAAACCCTGGTTTATAAAAACAAAACAGTAGTTTTTGCCTAAAGCTCAAACGTTATGCTCAAATTAAAACATCTTTTTTTCCTTATGTTGATGGTAACCAACCTCAGCTGTCAGAACACAAAAGACAACCGTGGATACATTGTTGAAGTAGGCGACAAGGCTCCTCTTTTTGAAACAACATTGACCAACGGCGACACGTTTCGGCTTGAAGACCATAAAGGTAAAGTAGTGATGCTTCAGTTTACCGCCAGCTGGTGTGGTGTTTGCCGGAAAGAGATGCCACACATTGAAAAGGAAATATGGCAACCCTACAAAGACAAAGGTCTTGTGGTTGTGGGCATTGACCGGGATGAACCTCTGGAAACCGTAAGGAAATTTGCGAAAGAAACAGGCATCAGTTACCCCCTGGCTTTAGACCCCGGCGCTGATATCTTTAAGCTATATGCAGAAGACAGAGCCGGCGTAACGCGCAATGTACTGATCGACAAGGAAGGGAATATTATTTTTCTGACCAGACTATTCAACGAGAAGGAGTTTTCGGCACTGGTTAATAAAGTTGACCAATTAATGAAGAACTAAAAATGAAGATTGTAATCATAAAATACAATGCCGGCAACATTCAATCGGTTAGTTTCGCGCTGGAACGGCTGGGATATCAGGCAGAAATAACGGCCGACCATGACACCATCCGGAAAGCGGACAAGGTCATTTTTCCAGGAGTGGGCGAAGCCAGTACCACCATGGCCTATCTGAAAAAAGAAGGACTTGACCAACTGATTCCCTCACTCACTCAGCCTGTGCTGGGTATATGCCTGGGAATGCAACTCATGTGCAGTCATTCCGAAGAAGGAAACACACCGTGTCTGGGCATCTTCGATGAGAAAGTGAAGAAATTCGTTGCCCCTGTTCAGGATTCGGAAAGATTTAAGATTCCCCACATGGGATGGAACCAGCTCATAAACGTCAAAAAACCGTTGTTCAGCCAAGAACTGGAGAACGAATTTGTCTATTTTGTCCACAGTTTTTATGTGGCCACCGGCCCGGATACCGCTGCCGAGAGCCATTATATACATCCATTCAGTGCTGCTCTGAGAAAAAATAATTTTTTCGCAACACAGTTTCACCCAGAGAAGAGCAGTAAGGCGGGGGAGCAGATTCTTAAGAATTTTCTTTCGTTGTGAGAGGAGCCAGGAAGCTGAATACTGGAGGTTAGGCACCCTAGATCCCCCCAAGGGTGACATGAAAAAGATTGGAAGTTAGAGCAATAGTCCGTTAAAAAAAGCTTAAACGCAGAGACGCAATGACGCAAAGTTTTTATTATGAGTGAGTTGTGCCCTGCTCGCCTGGTTTTGTAATGGATTGATTATCAACCGTTTTTAAAAGTTTAACAGAGTATTGTTAGAGGTTAGAAATTTTATAAAAAATGCAATCAATAGAACTTATACCTGCCATCGACATTATTGACGGAAAATGTGTCAGATTGAGCAAAGGAGATTACAGCACACAAAAAACATACAATGAGAATCCACTGGAAGTAGCCAAACAATTTGAAGATTATGGCATCCGGCGTCTTCACCTGGTCGATTTGGACGGCGCAAAAGCCGGATACATTGTCAACTACAAAGTACTAGAGAAAATTGCCGGACAAACCGCTCTCACCATCGATTTCGGAGGCGGACTTAAAACTGTTGAAGACCTGCGGGTAGCATTTGAATGCGGAGCCCAGATGGTCACCGGAGGAAGCATCGCAGTGAAAAACCCGGAGGAATTCCTGCAATGGCTGACCAAGCACGGCCCGGAAAAGATCATCCTCGGCTCGGATGCCAAAAACCGCAAAATTGCTACATCAGGTTGGCTGGAAACCTCCGAACTCGACCTGATGGATTTTCTGAAAGAATACATCGAAAAGGGCATTACCCAGACAATTTGTACCGACATCAGTAAGGATGGAATGCTCGAAGGCCCGTCAACCGATTTATACAAAGAAATTCTTGATAATTTCCCGGAGCTTTATCTCATCGCCAGTGGCGGGGTCAGCAATATGAAAGACATTGATGATCTCGAAGAAGCAGGCGTTCCTGCGGTAATCTTTGGCAAGGCAATTTATGAAGGCAGGATTGGAATGGAGGAAATTGGGAGGAAAATTAGTGAATAGTATTTAGTCCAATAGGCCGTTAAAAAAACTTAAACGCAAAGACGCAATGACGCAAAGTTTTTAATATAAGTGAGTTGTGTTCTGCATACTTGACCTTGTAATGAGTTAATTATAAGTTGATTGGAATCCACAACCTTCAAAATAACAGACTATTGCGATTGTAATGGTAGATAAAAACAGAAAAAAGATTGCTTCGTCACTCGTAATGAAGTTGCAAATCCCGACCATTAGGGAAAGCAATCTACAATGATATAAGTTTCCCGGTTACCTGTATAAAAAACATTTTTTTAATGCTTGCAAAACGTATCATACCATGCCTCGACATCCGCAACGGCCAGACCGTAAAAGGGGTGAAATTTCTGGATATTAAAGAAGTAGGCGACCCCGTGGAGCTGGGTGCCCTTTACGCTCAACAAGGAGCCGACGAACTGGTATTCCTGGACATAACCGCAAGCCACGAAAAGCGAAAAACATTCGTGGAACTTGTAAAACGGATTGCTCAACACATCAACATTCCTTTTACGGTAGGTGGAGGTATTAGTGAGCTGAGCGATGCAGATGCGTTACTTAGCGCCGGAGCCGACAAGATTTCCATAAACTCATCAGCCGTCAGGAATCCTCAGTTGATTAGCGATATGGCTCAACACTTCGGGAGTCAGTTTGTGGTTGTGGCCATTGATGCCAAACAACTACAGGGAGACGAATGGACTGTCACAGTCAACGGAGGTCGTATCCCCACCGAAAAACGGCTCTTTAGCTGGGCCCGGGAAGCAGAAGAAAGAGGTGCCGGGGAGATTCTGTTTACCAGTATGGATCACGATGGGGTAAAACAGGGATTTGCCAACGAAGCTTTAGCCAAACTATCCGATGAGAGAGGTATCCCTATCATTGCCTCGGGAGGGGCGGGAGCCAAAGAACACTTCAAAGATGTTTTCACCAAAGGCAAAGCAGATGCAGGACTGGCAGCCAGCATTTTCCACTTTAACGAAATTCCCATTCCCGAACTAAAGAACTTTCTAAAAAACGAAGGCATCTCAATTCGCTGACCCGACATTTAAGATGCCGGACAAATTATTATCTTTGTCGCCAACATATTAATAAACAACACAAACTACATATCATGCAATTAGATTTTTCAAAACTGGGAAACGGACTGATTCCCGCCATCGTACAGGATGCTCAGACAAATGTGGTACTGATGCTCGGATTCATGAACGAAGAAGCCTTTGAAAAGACCCGGAAAGATGGAAAAGTCACCTTTTTCAGTCGCACAAAAAACCGGCTCTGGACCAAAGGAGAAGAATCCGGAAACTTCCTGAATGTAGTCTCCATTACTCCCGACTGCGACAATGATACCATACTGATAAAAGCCAAGCCCGTTGGCCCCGTATGTCACAAGGGAACTGACACCTGCTTTGCTGAAAAAAACAAGGGCAACATTGACTTCCTGGTTCATTTACAAGACCTCATCGATAAAAGATTGCAAGATATGCCCGAAGGCTCTTACACAACTTCCCTCTTTGAAAAAGGCATCAACAAAATTGCCCAAAAAGTTGGTGAAGAAGCTGTGGAAACTGTCATTGAGGCTAAAGACAACAACGACAAACTGTTTTTAAATGAAGTGGCCGACCTGACTTTTCACACGTTGGTATTGCTCACTGCAAAGAGTTACCGCATTGAAGATGTAATCAAAATATTACAGGAAAGACACAAATAGAAATAATGTATCGGTCAGTTTAAACCGTTAACAAATAGTAGAAAGATGGTGGGGGTAAACGATTCTGTACTTAAGATTTTTGATAAATACTATTCCGAAATCCACCCGGCCCGGGAAATTTTAATAACCCACAGCCGGCTGGTTCGTGACAAATGCCTGAAAATTGCATCCAATCATCCCGAGTTGGACGCCGATAAGCAGTTTATTGCTGAAGCATCCCTGCTTCACGACATAGGAATTTTCTTAACAGACGCCCCTCTTATTGGCTGCCACGGCGAACACCCATACATCTCTCACGGCTATCTGGGCCGCGAACTACTCGAGAAAGAAGGATTGCCTAAACACGGTTTAGTATGTGAAAGGCATACCGGGACCGGACTTACAGTGGAGGAAATCAAATTGCAGAATCTGCCACTTCCCCACCGCGACATGGTTCCCCTGAGCATTGAAGAACAAATCATCTGCTTTTCTGATACCTTTTACAGTAAGGGCAATGATTTGGAGAAAGAGAAAAGCCCTGAAGAGGTGAAAAAAGCCCTGAAAAAATACGGTGACGAAAAAGTTGAAATCTTTTCTCTATGGTGCGAGATGTTTCTATAGACATTCAACCCGATAACGCCGCATGGTATTATCACCATCCCAAATATCGATATAACTGTGCCCAGGCTATGGTAAAACACTTTGGTGGCAGCGAAGCAGATATTTCCGGGATGAAAAAGATGGGCTCGGGTCGGGCTCCGGAAGGCCATTGCGGGGCTTTGCATGGCGCCCTCTTTCTGTTAAGTGACAATCAGGACACTCACAAAGAGATGACCGAGAAATTTGCTCAACAAACAGGCAGTCCTTTTTGTCGAGATATCAGAAAAATCAATAAGGTCTCCTGCCAACAATGTGTTGAAATAGCAGATTCACTGCTCAAAAAGATTCAAATACAACCCTAAAAACAAGCTCTGATGCCCACAAAGATCCAGAAAGAACCCATTTCAGTTTCTTCATTCGATGTAGGAGCATCCGGCTGTTTAGAAGCATCAGCTCTGATGCGTCATTTTCAGGAAGTAGCCTCTCATCATGCCGATGAACTGGGTGTTGGATTCAATGATTTTAAACAAGAGAACATTTTCTGGGCTCTGTCACATATTCAGATCGAAGCCGACAGGTGGCCCCAAATGGAAGAAAGAATCACCATAGAAACCTGGCCCAGAGGAACCGAAAAGTTATACACCACCAGAGACTTTCTGGTTTCTGATACCAATAATAAGGTTATTATAAGAGCCACTTCCGCATGGATAATGGTGGACATCAAAAGGAAAAGACCGATCCGACCAGCCGATAAACTAGCAAACATTGAGTTCACTCCTGAGAAAAAAGCCCTCGGAAACTTCCCCGAACCATTCTATTGTGAAGGAGAACAACAAACCCAATTGGAACGCAAGGTCGTGTATTCCGACCTGGACATCAATCAGCATGTCAACAACACCAGGTATGTTGAGTGGATGATGGATGCTATTGGATTTTCTCCCGACAGGAAGTTGAAATCTTTAAAAATTCATTTCATCAACGAATTCCGATTCAACGAAACAGCGCAAATAAATAACACCCACAATAGCAACCGTTATTTTTGCTCCATCCTCCATGCAGAGAACAAAAAACCAGGTTGTGAAGCATGCCTCACCTTTATGTAAAACGAAACGTCCGTTGATAGTTCCAACGGGCGTTTAGTTTTCAAGGATTCATTCTTATTGTTGTTGTACGGCTTACTTTTAGTCAACTCTCTGCTTAATCTCCGGATTACTACTGTAAGCAGCAATCATTTCCTGATACATATCGGGACCGATACCGGCTTCGGAAACAACCTGGCTAACTTCCTGCTGTGCCTCCATCTGGACACTATGAATCTCGTCAGAAATACTTTGGAATATTTGCATATCTTCTTCCTGTACTCCTTCTGGTTCTTTACCCTGTTGCATTTGACGAGCAATTTGATTAAACCGATCCATACCCTGCTCTTCAATTTCTTTCACCATCTTTTGCTCAGCCTTCTGCTGAATGGGCAATACTTCTAATACCGCTTCAGCAAACCTATCAATCTCTTCAGCAGAATAGTCCTTCTGCTTCTGTTGTTGCTGTTGATGCATCATTTGCTGCTGAACAGAAACCATTCCTCCCATTACAAACATTCCATATAGAAACATGCTGGCAATTTTTCTTTTAAACAGCATAAAAATTCTGTTTTATTGTTGAAGGAGAGGTACTCTTATTCAAAATACAAGCGCTTGCCTCAACTTCAATTCAGTTTACAATTCCGCTCACACACTCATGCATTAATCGGCTGACGTTAAACTTATTAGACACAAGCCGGAAAAACCATATTCCCAACTCCAAACATTTTTCAGAATGACTCCAATTCTGAAAAATTATTTAACACAATCAAAAAATTTACTATTTAGAAGTAATCTTGTTACAAATTGCAAATTCAAGATATTTGTATTTTTATATATCTGGATTCATTGCTAAATTCGAATTCTCATTAAACCCCCTGTCAAACAACATTAAGAAATATATAATTCAAATTAAACCAGACCAATAAATAGTTCGTTGCTCCCAACCCTCCTAGATGATAAACTTTTATTAACAATATTCGTAACAAAAGCATCACATAACCAACAGCAAACAAAATATGAAGAAGGTCGTTTTTTCCATCATTTTGGCTTCAATAGGCATCCTGGCATTGATACACATCGCTTACGACCCACCACTTCCGAATCTGAGCGAGCTGAAACTCAAACAGGAATTTGCCATCAAACCCACTTCGTCGGTTGACCACAAACTTTTTGAAGAGCTTCAAAAGGACTTTGATTCTCCTCAGGAAGTTACGGAAGCGTGTATTGCGTGCCACAATCAACGCCATAAAGAAGTGATTGCATCCAGCCACTGGAACTGGGAGCGCATCTCGTACGTAGAGGGACGCGGAATCGCCAGCATGGGTAAAAGCAACGTACTCAACAACTATTGTATTGGAGCAAGTTCTAATGAACAATCCTGTGCTGCCTGCCACATTGGCTTTGGAATGACCAATAACCGCTTTGACTTTGACAATGCACGAAATGTGGACTGTATGGTTTGCCACGACAACAGCGAAGAGTACCACAAGGGTTCTGCCATGGCCGGTTATCCGGATCGGTCGGTCAACCTTACCAGTGTAGCTCAAAGCGTGGGACGTCCCCAAAGGATGAATTGTGGTGCGTGTCACTTTTACAGTGGTGGAGGAAATAACGTTAAGCATGGAGATCTGGAAGAAGCACTTCTTTCTACAACTCGTGACGTGGATGTGCACATGGCAGCCAACGGAATGAATATGACCTGTGTGGACTGTCACTCTGCCGAGAACCATAACATAAAAGGGAAACTTTACTCAGTATCATCAAGTGATGAAAACCGACTGACCTGTGACCACTGCCATACAAGCACTCCACACATGGATCACAACCTTGACTTACATACAGCAAGGGTAGCCTGTCAGACCTGTCACATTCCGACTTACGCGAAAGTGAACCCTACAAAAATGGAATGGAGATGGTCTGATGCCGGTCGCATGGAAGAAGGTAAGCCCTTTCATGAGACAGACTCCTCAGGAGTGGAGACCTATATGTCCATCAAAGGCTCCTTCCGTTGGGAGACAAATGTTAAACCGGATTATTATTGGTTTAATGGTCATGCCACACATTACGTTTTGGGCGATCAGGTAGACAGCATTCCTGTACAAATTAATCATTTGTTCGGGTCAGCAACAGACAACAGATCGAAAATATATCCTGTGAAAGTTCACCGGGGAGACCAGATCTATGACCCGGAAACCAACATGCTGATTCAGCCAAAACTTTGGGCTGCAGAGGAAGGCGACAGTGCTTACTGGAAAGATTTTGACTGGAATCTGGCCGCAGAAGCCGGCATGAAACGGGTTGGACTTCACTACAGTGGAACCTATGAATTCGTAAATACCGAAATGTACTGGCCCGTTAACCATATGGTGGCCCCAAAAGAAGACGCACTTTCATGTGAAGAATGCCACCAGCGGAAAAACAGCCGACTGGCAGGCCTTAATGACTTCTACATGCCGGGAAGAGACTCCCATGCTGGACTTGACCTCATCGGGAGACTTCTAATTATTGCCGCCCTTGCCGGAGTTATCCTTCACGGAATGGGCAGAGTAGTGGCTGCCATCAAAAATAAAGAGATAGAATCGGAAGAAATCAACACCAATTACCACCAATAACCAACCGAACGTCATGCAAAAAGTATATATCTATAAAACATTTGAACGCTTCTGGCACTGGACTCAGGCCGCCTTGATATTCTTTCTGGCCATCACGGGCTTCGAAGTACACGGCAGCTTTTCATTTCTGGGCTACGAACAGGCGGTAGAGTCTCATCGCGTCGCAGCGTGGATGCTGTTAATTTTAATCGCCTTTTCCATCTTCTGGCATTTTACCACAGGAGAATGGAGACAATACATACCAACTTTTTCCAAGTTACAGGCACAAATGCGATACTACACCATTGGAATCTTCAAAGGAGAGCCCCATCCCACCAGTAAAACCGCCCGGAAAAAACTCAACCCGCTTCAAGCTTTGACCTATCTGGGATTTAAACTGGTAATGGCTCCACTGTTGGTAATCACCGGCTTTGTCTATATGTTTTATCGCACCATCGATGCCAACAACATGGTCATCATCAGCGACATTCCACTAGAGGTAATCGCTTTTCTACATACCCTTGGTGCCTACCTGATTATCATGTTTGCCATTGTACATGTTTATATGACCACCACGGGACATACGCCCACATCAAACATCAGGGCCATGCTGACCGGTTACGAGGAGCTGGAAGAAGACAATGAAGAACAAGTAAAAGAAGAAAACAAAAAACAAGAATAATATGGACCAAAAGAACAAATTCATGAATCCCTATCTGGCAGGTGTCCTGCTGGGGTTTGTATTGTTGGCGACCATTTACATAACAGGCCGTGGTTTGGGCGCAAGCGGGGCGATGAAAAGTGTTGCAGTTACAACTGTCCGGGCCGCCGCACCGGATCATTACGAATCCACCGCCTATTACCAGGATTATGCCGCTGATCATCCCGATGGCCCGATGAAATCGTGGTTGGTTTTTGAAATGCTGGGCGTATTGGTTGGTGCATTTCTAAGCGGAGCCCTTTCGGGACGCCTTGGACTTAAATTGGAAAAAGGCCCTGGCGTAACCAACACCACCCGGATCATTGGCGCCATCATTGGCGGAATACTGTTTGGCTTCGGCAGTCAGTTGGGACGCGGGTGTACCAGTGGTTCAGCCCTTAGCGGAATGGCTGTGATGTCATTTGGCGGAATTATCACCATGCTGGCCATCTTCGGTGGCGCCTACGCATTTGCATGGTTTTTCAGAAAATTATGGATAACCCGATAAAAGGATAAAAATGGCACCATTAATACCGGAAATAATATCTCCCGAATATAACTACCTGATAGCCCTCATTGTAGGACTGGGTTTTGGATTTGCCCTTGAACAGGCAGGTTTTTCGAGCACACGCAAACTAGTAGGACTCTTTTACGGATACGATTTTACCGTACTGAAGGTGTTTTTCACCGCGGGCGTTACCGCAATGATTGGAGTAGTCACGCTCTCCCATCTGGAGATGCTCAACACTGAAATCATTTTTGTCAACCCCACATTTCTGCCATCAGCCATCACTGGCGGGATAATAATGGGAGCCGGATTCATTATCGGCGGCTTCTGTCCCGGAACCAGTGCTGCAGCTGCAGCAATCGGAAAATTGGACGGATGGGCCTTTATCGGAGGTGCAACCATCGGCATTTTTGCCTTCGGTGAATTTTATCCACTGCTCGAGGATTTCTATCTTGCAGGCAATCAGGGTCCACTGCTCTTCTACAATGTACTCGGCATTGAAAGAATTACTTTCGCACTGATTCTGATGGCTGTTGCCATCTTCGCTTTTGTAGCAACCGGAATGATTGAAGACAAAGTCAATAAGAAACCCGTACATATTCTTAGTGGCAACTGGAAAAACAAAACCATTGCTGCAGCAATTCCCCTTGCGGTGGTCCTGATATTAATGATCACACCCTCACGCAAGGAATTCACCATGGAGAAGCTGGAAGCACGTGCAGCATCCGGAGAATGCAAACCCGACCTTATTGATGCCGACAAACTGGCATTTGAGATCATGAACAACTATTATCAGTACAATGTGATTGATGTTCGTTCGGCAGAAGAATACAAGGCATTCCACATTGCTACGGCAATCAATATCCCATTGGATGATTTGCATAGCACAGCTTACCGAAAATTGCTCAATCAGCGCATTCAAACCAACGTATTTTATGGAGCATCCCCGGCACAAGCAAAAAAAGCCTGTTTAATTGCCCGGTATCACGGAAACGAGACCAGCCTGGCCCTGAATGTCACTGCCGAAGACTTCAAAAACACCTTTTATGGCGAAATAAGCATCCCTGAAAATCCCACAAAATCACAGCAAACCATCGCCCTTTTCAGGCGTCGGGCAGCCGAAAAAATGAAAGAAATCGAAAAAAACCTAGCTTCCCGCGAAAAACCGGTACAACAAAAAGTAACAAGAGTTCAGGGAGGATGTAGTTAATCCACAAATTGAATTCCTCCGTATGCCCAAAACATGGATTGCAGGAAAAAAAAACCTGATTCATAAAAAAAAACGTGCATCTTAAAATTGTTTTTCAGAACTTGAATAAAAATTTTATTCTATTGTCAAACTGAAAATCAAGGGCTATGATGCATGATTACAAACACAAAAACAACATTCTGAGTAGAACCGCATGGGCTGTTCTTTTCAGTTTCATTGTCGCTTTTAGCGCCAACAGTCAGGTAACGGTCATGGTGGACGACAATGGTGTCGCCTTCACAGATGTTGCCAATCACTCCAGCTGGGCAAATGCCACCAGCGACTTACAGGCAGCCATTGATGGTGTTGCTGCTGAACCCGGTGGAGGTGAAGTATGGGTAGCCGGAGGAACTTATCTGCCCACCACTATTCTGGCAGCCGATCCGACAGCCCCTGTACCGCCTTTTAACATTCCCGGAGATGCTCTATCCGGCACTGATGCCCGGCAAACTTCATTTGTCATGGCATCCAATGTTCGGGTACTCGGAGGCTTTATGGGAACCGAGACTTTGGAAGGAGATCGTCCTGATGACTTATTCGCCACAGCTAACAGAGTAACTCTCAGTGGAGACATTGGTGTGGCCAATGACACCACCGACAATGCCTATCATGTGGTTTTGTTCCCTCTCGGCGTGGACGACACCGCAATTCTTGAAGGGATGTATGTCACTAAAGGAAATGGGAATTCTGAAAATTACTTCGCACACCGGGGGGCTGGCGTCCATGTTCGTGAAGGAGGAACCATCAAAGAGTGTGTCATTACCGACAACTATGCATCAGAAGGAGGAGCTGGCGTTTATTTGTACAAAGGAGGGAATCTTGTTTACTCGGAGATTTCCCACAACAAAACCCAACAAAAAGGAGGTGGAGTATTCTTAAACCTCGGTGGGGAAGTACAACAATGTCTGATTCACAGCAACACAGCTATTCACCTAACGAAAGCCAATGGAGGAGGAGTGTTCATGGATGCTGACATCACGTCTTTCGGAACCATAACCCACTCTTTTATTAGCGTAAATTCCTCAGCAAATAAAGGAGGAGGTATGGCTGTTTACGACGGTAGCCTTGTTTCCAATAATTTTATCTCCAACAATGAAGCAGTCGGAAACGGGGGTGGAATATATTTACAAAACGGGGGTTTGATAATTAACAACACAATAGTCTCAAACTCTTCAGACCTGGGTACCGGAATCTATGCAAATGAAGGCGGCGAGATTTACAACACAGCGATATGGGGCAATGCTACCCCTTATACTCCCAACGACCAATTCGATTTCATTGATGCAGATGGAACATTTCAGGTAGTTATTGACCATTGCGCCATTCAGGATGAGACAAACCCATTGTTTACAAATAGCATTACTCTGGATGCAGCCAACACCGGAACAGGAACCCATCCCTATTTCAGAAATCCCGTCACTTTTGCAGGACTTCCGGCCGATCAGGCCCAGGTTGATGAGATATTCACCAGCGATTACAGAATCAATGTAGAGTCGGCTCTTCTGGATGCCGGTATTGATAATCCGGGTGGAATTCCTCTCCCCTTGCTGGATCTCGGCGCAACCCCGAGATTGGTTCAATCATCCGTGGACATTGGTGCTTTCGAAGCAAATTACTCCGATATAACAGGAACAGTTTTCAGTGGCAACGGAACAATTGATCCTATTGTCGCAAAAGTTCTTAATGGTGGAGAAGTCGTCTTCACCTTAACACCTGAAACAGGTTTTGAGGTTACTACATTTACCATAAATGGAGACGATTTTACCGCAAGTCTTATTCCGGACGGCAGTTCCTTTACTTACACAGCAACGGTTACTCAAAACATTGACGCTGTCGTAACCTTTGGAGTCGCCAATAGCCTTAATGAAAATGAAACCGGTGAGTTTAGATTATATCCGGTTCCGGCCGAAAGAGAATTATTCATTTCAGGGGCTGCAATAAATAAGGTTGAAATCTTCTCGGCCGACGGAAAACTGGTTAAAATAATGGAAGATACGGACATCAAATCCATCCCGGTATCCGGTCTTAAGAAGGGCCTTTACTTAATCTCTTTAACCCGCAATTCCGGAGAGATTATAAACACCAGATTTATCAAAAAATAAAACTTTTTTGGAAATAAAATACCTCTTAAGCGGAACATATCCCCGGCATCAGGTTTTTTTCTGTTGCCGGGGATTATTTTTACAATCTTTGAAAAAACAGTCTTTTTTTCAGTACAAAACAGAACCATTCACCTTAACTCAGTTACTCCTGACCCCTGCTTTCAGAACCCATCAGTTCTTACCTAAGTGGAGCGATAAGAGTTCAACCAATCAACTTAATACTCAGAGATAACCCCGATTCAGAAAATATTTGCTTTCACTAATTTTTTTTTGTGAAAGTCTTACATTTCCTAAATTCCTGATCGTGATGTGACCAGGTTATTAACCGGAACAATTCAACTCTGCCTTTTGCTCTTGCTTGTAAGAATTCGGATTCTAAAACTTTTTAATTCAGATACTCATGAATGCAACCACCCGCCGAAACTTAAGCTTCCTTTTCACTTTCCTCATTGTCTTCAGCCCACTGGCTTTCATCGATGCTCAGGTAATTGTTAAAGTCAAGCCTTCCGACAAAGGAGGAATTACATTTTCAGATGTAACCCAACACAATACGTGGGGTACAGCCACCTTCGAATTACAAAAAGCTATTGACGAGGTTCATGCAAGTGGAGGCGGAGAAGTATGGGTGGCCGGGGGAACCTATCTTCCTACCAGTTATCTTGCTGCAGCCCCCGATGCCCCCAACCCACCACTGCAGGATCCAGGTGATCCCGGTTCGCCCATCGACGAACGTCAACTTTCATTCATTATGGCCAGTGGCGTGTCTGTTATCGGAGGATTTACCGGGTCTGAAACAAGCCTGGAACAAAGACCTTCCGACTTTTATGGCAGCGAAAACAAAGTAGTCCTAAGCGGTGACATTGGAACTGCTTCTTTAGCAGAAGACAACGCCTATCATGTTGTGATCTTTCCTCCCGAAACAGATAATACGGCCATATTACAAAATGTAGTTATCTCGGGAGGCTATGCCAACGGCCCGGATGCCTATTTCGCAAAAACAGGAGCAGGTGTCCATATTCGCGAAGGAGGATTGCTAAAAGAGTGCCAGGTTCAGAACAATGTCTCAGCAGGAAGTGGCGGGGGGGTTTACCTCTATAAAGGTGGAAAGGTAAGAAACTGTACCATTTTCGAGAACACAGCTTTTGTCCAGGGTGGTGGAGTCTATTCCAACCTTGGAGGCGAAATATCAAGATCGGCCATCTTTAAAAACACAGCCGGAAATTACATCACTGACGGCAAAGGTGGCGGTGTATTCCTCGTAGCTGATGAAACACAGGAAGGAACCATTACCCATTCCGCGGTATTTGCCAACAGTTCGACCAACAAAGGTGGAGGAATTGCAACCTATGCAGGAGGCCGTATCATTAATAACTATATCGGGAATAATGAAACAGAAGGAAAAGGAGGAGGCATTTTTCTCCAGGTCGGCGGGCTGGTATTAAACAGTACAGTAGTCTCAAATGCCGGCGGTCAGGGGGCAGCAATATTTTGTAACGACGGGGGCACTGTTTACAATACGGTTATGTGGGGAAATACAACCCCCTACAATAACAACCAACTCTTAACCGATGATGATGATGCAACCTCAAGCACTCCCCTCTTTGATTTTTGTGCCATTCAGGAGGGAACTTCTACTCCGGAAATCACGAACCTGATCTCCCTTTCTCCGGAAAACACCGGAACCGGAGTCCACCCCTATTTCAGGAATCCAGTCACATTTGCAGGACTTCCGGCCGACCAGCTCCAAGCTGCTGAGATCTCCGCCAGCGATTACCGAATCAATGTAGAGTCAGCTCTTCTGGATGCCGGTATTAATAATCCGGGTGGAATTCCCCTTCCTCCTCTTGATCTTGACGCAACTCTACGATTGATTCAGTCGTCAGTGGACATTGGTGCTTTTGAAGCCGATTACTTCGATATAACAGGAACTGTTTCCATTGGCAACGGGACAATTGATCCTATTGATGCAAAAATTCTTAATAGTGGAGAAGTCCTCTTCACCTTAACACCTGAGACAGGTTTTGAGGTTACTACATTTACCATAAATGGAGACGATTTTACCCCAAGTCTTATTCCGGACGGCAATTCCTTTACTTACACAGCAACGGTTTCTGAAAACATTGACGCAGTCGTAACGTTTGGAGTCGCCAATAGTCTTATAGAAAATAAAACCGGGAAGTTTAGATTATATCCGGTACCCGCAGAAAGTGAATTATTCATTTCTGGTGCTTCCATCCAAAAGGTAGAAATCTTCTCAACAGACGGCAAACCGGTTAAAATCATGGAAAAAGTCAACATCTCTTCCATTCCTGTTTCCGGTCTAAAAAGAGGCTTATACTTTATTTCATTAACAGATGATACCGGTAAAGTCATCACAACACGCTTCATTAAGAAGTAAAGTACTAAAATTTGAATAGAATGAGTGTGATATAAAAATGCATTTAAGACCGGACTCATAGAATATTTATCCCCTTGCTCATTTTCAATGGACAGGGGGATTATTTTTTAAGATAGCTCTGAAACTATCAGTTTTTCTTTTAAGAATCACTATCGTCCGGAGGAATTTTGCCTCAGCCCGTTAGATTGCTTCGTTTCTCTCGCATCGAAGCAATCTAAGTCTTTAACGCGAACACCAACGTTTTAAGAATAATAAAAACGGCCCATGCTGTTAATTTTTTTATACTTTTGAAACAAAAGCAAACACTTCTCCAACGCATGACAAACCGGGATACGACCATAAAAAAAGAAGACCTGAATGACTTTGGACGTTTTTTTCGGACCCACTATGCCCGGCTCCTGAATTATTGCAAATATTTTGTAAAAGAAACCGCTATTGCGGAAGACATCGTTCAAGAAACGTTTATCCATTTCTGGGAAAGAAGAATGTCACTGAACCCTAATTCCTCTGAAGAAGCCCTGCTTTTTATTTCACTCCGAAACAGATGTCTAAATTTCATTCGCGATCAAAAATATACCGCCAAAAGAATTGAGGAATTAAAAACTATTTCAAGTCCCCTACAATCAATCTCCCAAATTGATTATCTGGGAGAAGAGGATATTCCACTAGAAGAACAATTGCTTCAGGAACTAAACAAGGCGATAGAAGACTTACCCGACCGGTGTGGAGAAATTATTAAACTAACCAAACTCGAAGGTCTGAAAAACCGGGAGGTGGCCACCCGACTGGGGATTTCTGTAAAAGCAGTGGAACGGCAACTATCCATTGGAAAAAAGAAAATAGAACAACACTTTAAAGAAAATTTCCCCTTAGGTCTGGTATTGCTTCTGCTCTGGTTTTCATAAAAACGAGCAAAAAGACTGCCTCACTACATTCTCAAAAACAAGCCTTTAAGCGACATTATAGATATGGAGGGGCAAACTTGAATAACCCCGGGATTTTAGCCCGGGGTAAGCTGGGCAGATGAATCGGTCCCCGAATGGGGCAAACTATTAATGTTTTGATTTTATGCCTCTTACAAAAATCTGTGATTGGTAGTAAAACCAAGCAATCAAAATCTCTACTTTTCAGTCTCCCGGAAAAATAATGTTAAAATTTATTTAATTACTTGTAGGGTTTTATTCATTTCAGGTGTATTAAACATAGAAGCAAGTTATTTATGGTTAAAATTAACAAAATAATTGACGCGTATATAAGAGGACGTGCATCCGAAGAAGAGCAAAGTATTCTCATTAATTTCCTTCGCTCCTCCGAAGAGAACAAAAAATACTTTAGAGCCAAAACAAAAACAATCCAGTCGGAAAAATCAACCTATTCTTTAGAGGAATGGGAAGCCTGGCATCGAATAAAAAACAAACTACTTGGGCAAGCCACGGACAAAACGAAGATTTCATCCCCCTGGATGGCCCTTTACAAAATGGCATCTGTAATAGCAATTATTCTCCTTATTGCCGGACTATACGGATTGCCAAAACTACAACAACAAAAAGTAAGCATCAGCGCAAATCCGGGTCAAACATTGAAGATGACACTGCCCGATAGTTCAACAGTCATTCTCAACAGCAACACTACACTTGAATATCATCCATTGGCTTTCATGGTCAATCGAAGCATAATACTAAAAGGAGAAGCTTTTTTTGACATCAGGAAAAAAAACAACACTGCTTTCAGAGTAAAAGCCGACAATTATGTGGTGAAAGTGCTGGGGACCCGGTTCAACGTAAATGCCTATACCAGCAACAAAAATTTCAGTGTTGTACTGGAAGAAGGCAAAGTACAGGTAAAATCAAAAGCGAGAAACCAAAACACCATTTGCCTCAGACCCGGAGAGATGTTGGATATTCAAAAAAAGGATAACAGACATAAAATATCAAAAGTTAATACCCGCTTATACACTTCCTGGAAAGAAGGCCTTCTCTACTTTTATGATTCTCAATTCGATGACGTTATCAACAGGGTTGAAAAAAGATATGGAGCAAAATTTCTCATTGAAGACGAGGTAATCAACAAGTTCATCATAAGCACCACCATAAAAGATGAGCCACTTGAAAAAGTACTGGACCTGATGAAAAACGTACTTCCCATCAAAATAAACGAAAAAGAAGGGATTATCAGAATCCATCTGGATCAGGAAAGATATAATAAGTATTTGAAGCAAAAAACAAACAGAACCCTTGATCCTGGGTAATTCAGACAAGGATAAAAAACAGGAAGATGCGCCAACATCTCCCTGAAAATTAATTTTTTTTGTTTAACTCAATCTACAAATTTATGAAAAAAATGTGGTTTTTGACGTTTCTGCTGACCCAATTCAGCCGAGGCAAAACTTTGAAAGTTATGAAACTATCAATCGCAATGCTGATGTTTTTCGGTTTTCAACTGTCGGCATCAGTAGTCTTTAGTCAGGACAGTAAACTATCCGTAAACGCCAATCAGGAAAGAATAGGTACTGTGCTGGAAGAGATCGAGCAACAAACTTTTTACCGGTTTGCCTACAGCTCCCAATTCATTGACATGGATAGAAAAGTATCCATAAACGTAAAGGATGCCAACATTAATGAAGTCTTAATGATGGTATTTGATGATACCGACACTGAATTTGTCATCGAAGATGAGTTTGTAATTCTGATTCCAAAAATCACCAATGCTGAAGGGAGCATCAGTAATAACCGTTCAACACTCTTTCTTCAACAAAATGGAAAAATCATTTCAGGAAGAGTTGTGGATCCATCGGGAGACCCGGTTCCAGGAGCCTCCATTGTCATAAAAGGCTCAACAACGGGAACCATAACGGATATGGAAGGAAATTATACCTTACCGCAGGTGCCGGAAGATGCCACATTGGTTTTCTCCTTTGTGGGAATGAAAAGCCAGGAAGTAGCAGTCGCCGGAAGAACAACCATTGACATACAATTTCAGGAAGAATTGATGGGTCTTGATGAAGTCGTGGTAATCGGCTACGGAACTGTAAAGAAAAGTGATTTAACAGGAGCTGTAGGAACATTGAAATCGGACCAACTGGATGAACAAACAAATAACAATTTAGGAACTGCCCTGCAGGGAAAAATCGCAGGTGTAAGTATTGAATCGGCTGGAGGTGCTCCCGGAGCAGGGATGAGATTCCAAATAAGAGGAGCCGGCTCTCTGAACAACAACAATCCTCTGATTCTGGTTGATGACATTCCCGTTTCGTCAATGAACAACATCAGTCCACACGACATCGAATCTATTCAAATACTAAAAGATGCATCGGCAGCTGCAATTTACGGCTCCCGTGCGGCTAATGGGGTGATATTGATAAGTACCAAAGCAGGCAAAGAAGGACCTGTGAAAATTAATCTGAATGTAGATTATGGCATTCAAAAAGTGGCCAACACACTTGATTTAACCAACACCGAGGAGTGGATTAGAATTGCCGACGCAGCAACCAGCGCAGCAGATATAGACCTTCCCTCGATAGGTGTAAACCCGGAAGAACCCGGCGAAGGGATCGACTGGCAGGATGAGATATTCAGGACCGCCCCCGTGCAGAACCTGTTTTTGAATGCCACCGGTGGAAGTCAGCACATGAACTACAGTGTTTCATTGGGATATCTCAATCAGGACGGAGTCATTAAAGAAACCGGATACAACAGGGGAACGCTTAGAATCAAAACCGACTTCAAAAAGGGGCGCTTTAGAATTGGAGAAACCGTGTTGCTCTCTACTGAAACGGTGGATAATCAGCCCGGAGTTGCCGGTCAGGGAGGCAATGTAATTGGCTCTGCAGCTTTAATGGTACCGGCTTTCTCAATAAAAAACGACGAGGCAATTGGGGGCTATGGCGGCGCCTATGGCTCTGTTCTGGACATTTTCAACCCTGTAGCCGCCCTTAACCTTAAAGAAAACCAGGACAGCTACTATAAAGCATTAATCAACCTGTTTACCGAAGTTGATTTATTTAAAGGGATGAAATATAAGTTCAGTACCGGTCTGACTGCTACCGAAGCAAAAAACATCTCCAAAGAACAGCGATATGAAGTGGGCTCATTTTTCAGAAATGAAAACAATTACATTTACGAAAGAAGCGCCATGGATAAATACTGGCAAATTGAAAACACTCTGTCTTTCAACCGCGATTTCGGGGCCCACTCTTTCAATGCAGTAATTGGACAAACCTCCTACGATTATCATTACCACCAGTTCTCAGCCTCCAAGAAGGGAATGCCCGATGGGAAATGGGTAATGGACTCCGGAACCGATGAGCCATCAGCAAATGGATATGAAAATGAGAATACCATGATCTCCTATCTGGGACGTTTGATCTACTCATTTGATAACAGATACATTTTTACAGGAACATTCAGACGTGATGGTTCGTCAAGGTTCAGTGACGCGAACCAATGGGGTAATTTTCCGTCCATATCGGCTGCGTGGAATATTGCCAACGAAGCATTTTTTGAGGATTGGACCCAGGTGGTTTCTCAATTAAAACTCAGAGGAAGCTATGGAAAACTTGGCAACCAGGAAATCGGAGACTATCAGTACATGGGCCTGATTACCTCAGCAATTAGTTATGGTGTAGGACAACCCAACTCCCTGTGGGTAGGGAATATTCAGACTGAGTATGTGCCGGAAAACCTGAAATGGGAAACCACCACCACCTCTAATATAGGACTTGATTTATCACTGTACAGAGGAAAACTAAATGTAAATTTTGATACCTATAAAAAAGTCACAACCGACCTTCTGCTTCGGGTTCCCATTCCATTGTCTGTTGGTGCCGACCAGGATCCATACAACAATGCCGGAAAAGTATCGAACAGGGGATACGAAGTAATGCTCAACTACAATGGAAATGTCAATAATGACTTCAAATATTCCATTTCAGGGACTTTGGCACATGCCAAAAATGAGGTAGAGGAACTGAGCACTGGTTCTCAGGTACTGGCAGGTGGAAGTGCCACACACAACGGGCCTTCAGTCACCTACACAAAAGTTGGACATCCGATGTACTCTTTCTTCCTTATCAAAACAGATGGTTTGTTTAGATCGGAAAGTGAATTGGAAGCTCACCGCAAGGATGGAGCTCCTATCCAGCCCAATGCCCAGGTAGGCGATATCAGGTTTATTGATGCCAATGATGATGGCCAGATAGATGGTAACGACCGCGTATTTTGCGGAAGTCCTTTCCCCGATTTGGAATATGGTATCAGGTTAGAAGGTTCCTGGCGTAATTTTGACCTATCAATGTTCTTTCAGGGAACATCAGGCAATAAAATATTTAATGGCATCAGCACCTATACCGAATCGGGACGTTTCACCTCGAACTACTCAACCAAATTGCTTGATTCGTACACTTTTAATCCCCAATCGGATATTCCCAGACTGGACATCTCCGACCCTAATGGAAACGGGGTGGATAACAGTGACCGGTTCCTTGAAGATGGGTCTTATTTCCGGTTCAGGACGCTTCAGGTGGGATATTCACTCCCTTCTCCTTTGTTAAGTCAGCTATCGATGGAAAAATGTCGTGTGTACATTGGTGTTGATAACCTTTTCACTGTAACAGATTACACAGGATTCAACCCGGACATAGGAAACAGTTCTATTTCCAACAGAGGAATTGATTTCAGACAATATCCATTAAACCGTTCATTCCATGCAGGGCTTCAATTGACTTTCTAAAAAAGCCTGTTTGGATCTCCACAACATGAATGAGAAGAAAATCAGAATTATGGATCATTTAAAAATATCAATTATGAAACTCAAATATATTCTAACAGTCTTTGCTGTCATCGCGCTCTCAGGCTGTTCCGAATCTTTCCTGGATTTGGAAAACCCCAACAAGGTGACGAATGATAATTTCTGGAAAACGGAAAATGACCTGAATTCAGGGGTTGCCACCATTTACAGTGCGCTGGTCGAAGATTATACCGGGCACTATGGAACAGTAAACTGGGAACTTAAAGCAGGGCGAACAGAAAATTTCACCATCCGAAATGATGTCAGAAGCAGATATGAAATATCGGCCTATCTCAATACCTTCAGCAACGGAAGCTCCTCCGACCTGTACAAAGGTTACTACATCGGGATTTTCAGAGCCAATCAGGTTATTCAAAATGGTCTGATTATGGATATTGATGAAAATGTAAAAAATCAACTAATTGCAGAAGCCAAATTCCTACGCGGGTTAAATTACTTCTTCCTGGCCATTGATTTTGGAGCGGTGCCCATTTTTACCACAGTGGCTGCAACTTCAGAGGAATATTATGCTCCCAAGTCATCTCTTGAAGATGTTTGGCAACAGTGTATTTCAGACTTCACAGATGCCAAATTACACCTTCCCGAAGGGTATCCCGACGATCAAACAGGCCGGGCTACCAAAGGTGCGGCCATGGCATTTTTAGGACGGGCATACCTCTACCGTCATGAATATGACAAGGCACTCATCGAGCTTAAAGCAATTGTTGACAATGAAAATCAGTATGGTTATGGCCTTCAGGAAGAATATGCCGAGCTGTTTGATGGTCAGCATGAAAATGGAATAGAAAGTGTTTTTGAACTTCAATACAGCCTGCTTGGTGGTCCTGACATCTGGACCGGCAATCCTGCCAGCAAGACCCGGGCTACATTTATTGCCCAGGAGTGTGCTCCCGGAGAAGTTGGCGGATGGTTTGAATTGTACCCCACCCGCGTTTTATTGGATGCTTTTCTGGAAGAACCCCCAGCCTCAGGGAATTTCGACCCAAGAGCCCTGGCAACTCTGGCGTGGGATCACCCCGGAAGTATCTATTATCAAAGAGAATTTAGTTCCACCTGGGGGCCGGAAGAAATATGGTTGCGCAAAAATCAAAACTGGTGGAACGAAAACGAAGGTGACTGGAAATCGGAACTAAACGAATACGGGATGCGATATGCCGATGTTCTTTTAATGCTGGCAGAAGCTTATACAATGGAAGGACAGCCCGGAGATGCAGCACCTCTGGTACATCGCATTCGCCAAAGGGCAAATTTGACGGACAAACTGACTGAAATGACCGGCTATAACCAGGAAGAAATGATGATTGAGATCAAACATCAGCGTAATCTGGAATTTGCCAGAGAAGGGCTTCATTTTTATGACCTCAGAAGATGGGGCATTTTAGAAGAAACAATTAAGGAAAAACAAGTTACGGGCTATCAAAATTACACTTCCAAATTTGAGTATTATCCAATTCCCGAAAATGAACTGGACAACAACCCAGAAATGGAACAAAATGCTCCCTGGTAAATAAACATAATTAGTCTTTGCAAGAAAACGCCAACTACTGCGCTACGCTGGTTTTTAAAACAGTCATCTACTATTTGTAAACTCCTTGGTTTTAAATACTTCGAAAGCCTTGTGTTTGACGTTTTCTTATCAAAGACTGGAAAATCCTTAGTTTTCTTGCAGGTACTAATTAAAAAAAAGGCTGTGGATGCGACAGCCTTTTTTTTATCTTTGACATACACCCATCCAACAAGACAAAAACCAAATATCCATGATTGTCAATTTTCAGTACCTCTTTTCAATTAACTGAACTATACACAAATGAAAAATTCTACAAAAATTATGATTTCCTTTGTATGTTTGTTACTTACTGTACAATGTACTCCAACCCGAATAAACAAGGAAACACAAGACAGAATGAAAAAAACAGAAGAAATTGTTGATTCCATGACCCTTGAGCAAAAGGCCCGGTTAGTTATAGGCACCGGAATGGTATTTGAGTTGCCCGACGGAGTTGAGGCTCCATTCGAAGATCCCTTAAAAGCCTATTCAGATACCACCTATGCGCAAATGGTGAAAAAAATACGTGAGGTCTTACCGGGAGCTGCTGGTTTTACCGCTGAATTTCCGGAAATGGGTATCACCTCTCAGGTGCTGGCTGACGGGCCTGCAGGTCTGCGAATTTCGCCAAAACGCAAAGGAACGGATGACACTTTTTATTGCACTGCTTTTCCAATTGCCACATTGCTGGCCTCTTCCTGGGATACCGAACTGGTAGAAGAAGTTGGCAGCGCTATGGGGAAAGAGGTTTTGGAATACGGAGGCGACATCCTTCTGGCACCGGCTCTCAATATCCAACGAGATCCCCTTTGTGGACGAAATTTTGAATATTACTCGGAAGATCCGCTCATAAGCGGGAAAATGGCCGCAGCCATTGTCAATGGCGTACAATCAAACGGAGTGGGCACATCCATAAAACATTTTGCCGCAAACAATCAGGAGACCAACAGGCTTTCCGTCAACACCATCATTAGTGAGCGGGCCCTCAGAGAAATTTATCTGCGCGGATTTGAAATTGCCGTCAGAGAATCACAACCGTGGACTGTGATGTCGGCCTACAACAAGATTAATGAAGAGTATGCATCAGAAAGTCACGATCTGCTAACCAAAATACTTCGCGACGACTGGGGTTTTGAAGGTTACGTGGTTACTGACTGGGGGGCAGGCGATGACCTTGCAGCACAGATGAAGGCAGGAAATGACCTGATAATGCCCGGGCAGCCCAATCAAATAGAAAAAATCATTCAGGAGGTAAAAGAAGGCAGGTTGGATGAAGAAGTCCTTGATGAAAACATAAAACGAATTCTTTCAGTAATGATGAAGACTCCTAAATACAGGGGATACAATTACTCACTCAATCCCGATTTAAAAGCACACGCACAAATAGCCCGCCAGGTTGCGGCTGAAGGGATGGTACTATTGGAAAACCGAAACGAGGCTTTGCCTGTTTCAAGCGACCTGACCAAAAAGGTTGCTGCATTTGGCAATTCATCTTATGAATTCATCTCGGGTGGAACCGGAAGCGGCGATGTGAATGAAGCATACACCATTTCCCTTATTGAAGGCCTTGAGAATGGAAATTTCCAGGCCAACGACGAATTAGAAAAACGCTACAATGCTCACATTGAAGCCATGAGAGCCAAAGCCGGGGCTCCCAGGAACTGGTTAACTGCGTTAATGGGAGGTAGAGAAACGGTTGATGAGTTAGAGGTATCTCCTGAAATGGCATCCGATATGGCTGAGAAGACCGATATTGCACTTATTACCATCGGTCGAAACTCAGGTGAAGCAGGGGACCGGGAAGCTGTTGCAGGAGATTTTTATCTGACAGAAACAGAAAAAAAACTCATAAAAAATGTCTCTGAGGCATATCAGTCCAAAGAAAAAAAAGCTATTGTAATTCTTAACATCGGAGGGCCGGTTGAGACGGCCAGTTGGAAGCACATCCCGGATGCCGTTTTACTCGCCTGGCAACCCGGGCAGGAAGCAGGAAACGCTGTGGTTGATATTCTCTCCGGAAAAGTCAATCCATCAGGAAAGCTGGCTGTTTCCTTTCCGGTTGCTTATGAAGACAGTCCGTCATCCTCAACTTTCCCCGGACAGCCCATCGAAGGAACTACGGAAGAAGCTCCTGACCTATCCGGATTTTCTATGATGAAAAGAACTCCCTGGGAAGTGTCTTATGAAGATGACATCTTTGTCGGTTACCGCTATTACAAAACCTTTGAAAAGACTGTATCTTATGAATTCGGTTATGGACTTTCCTATACAGGTTTTTCCTACAATAATTTAAAGATCTCCTCCCGTGAATTCACCGATAAACTAACATTGTCCGTCGAAATCGCTAATACTGGAGCTATTGCAGGAAGGGAGATTGTTCAGGTGTATTTGACTGCTCCAGAAGGAAAGCTGGTAAAACCATCATTGGCACTCATAAATTTTGGTAAAACAAACCTCTTGCAGCCAGGAGAAAGCGAAAAACTTACTTTTGAAATATCAGCACGTGACCTCACCTTTTTCGACGCGGAAGCAGGTGCATGGACTGCAGAAGCTGGAGATTATGCAGTTAGTGTAGGTTCATCATCTAATCAAATAAAGCAAAACGAAAACTTTTCACTGCAGAACACAATTCTGGTAGAGAAAGTTTCGAAACATGCTCTGTCCCCCACCCGGGAAATAACCAAACTGACGCCTGCAAGATAGATTTCTTTCCCGGAATAGTCGGGATTTGCAACAACAATCGTTTAACAATATTCAAAGAAAAGAGGGGTTGATTTCCGTTTTGGCCGGAAATCAACCCCTCCTACTATAAAATATGAGTCATAACGGGTAGAACAGCCTGTCCCAACAAATCGGGGAAGCAATTTATTCCGCTGTTAATCTAAACCTTCAGCATACATGCCAATATAAGTCCCCACGAAGCCACCAGCAGTGGCAGTGCTCAGATAAGTGGCATCCTGTCCGTCAGCCAGACTCTCCCATTCCTCTTTATCCTCAGAAATCAGGAAATCCAGGAACTCCCCTCGCCCGTCAATTCTTAGCAGGATTGAATCATCTGCACCAAGCCCTGTTTTTTTCATCGCCAGTCGCTTCTTTTCAGGTGTCCCCTGTCTGATAATGGTCTTTTCAACAAATGCAACCAGTTCTCCTTGTTCATAAGCAACCCCAAGAAAATAATTATTGGTTTCGGTTCTGAAACAAACCAAACCGGCACGATCATTTAAATCTCCGGCAACAAGAGAAATCTCTGCAGAAGCCGAAAAATTTTGATGCTGCTGCCTTCGTCCAATAAATGCAGGATTCTTGGCTTCCCTGAAAGTTACCGGTCGAAAATCTATTCGCAAATCACCCCCGGTAATTTCATACCAGTCATCCTTGGGAGTACGAATAAAATTCCAATAAAGCTCAAGTGAGTCACTCTCAAAATCATCCCGAACGGTAAAGTTCCCATTCGGAAAAAATTCATTTTCCACACCAGAATTCAGTTGGTGAGACGACTTAACCGTCAACGGAACCTCCTTTCCTGACTCCAGAATAACCGGCCACCCATCTTTCCAACTCACCGGCAAAAGAAATGTCTCACGCCCTGTGTTAAAATGATTATCCAAATAGGGTCTGACACCCAGAAATACTGCCCACCAGCTGCCGTCTTCAAACTTGATTAAGTCGGCATGTCCGGTAGATGTAACAGGATTTGGGCGGTCAGAATCCAAATTTCGTTGAGTAAGAATGGGGTTTCCCTCATAAGATTCATACGGTCCGGTGACATTTCGACTACGAAATACAACTTCGGAATGAGCTTCAGCAGTTCCGCCTTCAGCAGCCATGAGATAATAAAATCCATTGACTTTGTAGATATGAGGTCCTTCGATCCAAATGGGTTTTTGGGAAATATCATGGCCTCCATCAACAATCATTTTACGGGGTCCGGTCATTTCATCCTTATCCACATCGTATTCCTGAATCCAAATAGCTTTGTGTCCTGGATAAATAGATTCTCCCCGTGGGTCTCCGTTATTCACAACCCAGGCACGCCCGTCATCATCAAAAAACAAGGATGGGTCGATACCGGGAACCTCCGGAATTAAAACAGGATCGCTCCAAGGGCCGGCAGGATCTTTGGCTTTAACCAAAAAATTCCCGTCTCCCCCCACAAAAGTCGTTACCATATAAAAAGTATCATTGTGCGGATTATAGCTGATTGCAGGAGCAAAAACACCTTCCGAAATCTCCTGATTGGTAATATTCAGCTGCGACGGTCTGTCAAGCACATGCCCAATCTGTTTCCAGTTAACCAGGTCGTTACTGTGAAAAACCGGAACACCCGGGAAGAAGGAAAATGTGGAGTTAACCAGATAATAATCACCCTCCTTCTTACAAATTGACGGATCGGGATAAAAACCACTCAGAACAGGGTTGAAAAATTCGTTCTCTCCAGGCTGATTTTCATTATAATACTCGTCGTTTCCTTCGTATTCGAACCAATGAAAGAAGGCGCCTTTTGTCACATCTTCAGGAGAACTGCATGAGGCCACCAGAATAAAAAATGGCAGCAGAATAAAAATTCTGAGTTTTAACATAACGGAAGTGTTTTTTATTTGTGCGACCCGGGTGTTTACCCGGCCTAATTGTGGTGTGTCATATCAAATTTTATCTTTTTCAATTCCTCAAGGTCATGAACCGGACGTTCAAGTTCCGGAGGAATGGACATTTCAGAGAAGGTCTGGAAATAGAGGAGACATGCATCCCGCCACCATTCAGCTTCACGCGATTGAATCTTTAATTTATGCTGAACATGCTCAAATCGTTCTGCATCAATAAATCCATCCAACCGGTCCCATTTTTTCTGCATCAATCGTACCTCTTCAACTCCGTCATAATAATGATAACAAAGCTCATCCCATAATGAAAGGCCGGAACTCATAGTATAGTTCCACGGCAAATGGTGGAACCACAGAATCAGGTTTTCAGGACAAGTTTGAGGATTATTGTACATCGAAGCAAGTGGCTCCTCATATTGCGAAACGGCATCACTCCCGGAAGTACTACGATCGAAGCCAATACCATCCTTCGATGCCTTGTGATAATATTTTGGAAGCCAGTCGGGTCGCGCATCTTCTATTTCGGTCCAGGGCTCGGGGCCGTGGTGGTGGCTCCATCCCATTAAGTGATGAAGACCAAGCGGAGTCATATAATTTACAACAGCTTCACGCGAACGCATCATTATATTCAATGTAGGCTTTACAAAAGCGGAGTCATTTGAGAATGTCATTCCCAGCCACTCGCGCCCAATTTCGTCAGCACGTAACGTGTGATCCCATGCCAATCGGCCAAAAGCAAACCAATTGGCCTGGGCAAAATGATGACCTGTCCAATTCGTGTCTCTGCCAATATTCGCGACACCGGCAATGGCGGTATGTTTCTGGTCAAACAAGGAGCCATCCGTGGCTTTAGCAACCGTTGATCCCGCCCCATTGACATAGGTATCACTCTCAAAAGTCTCCTTTTGCATGGTGGGCAGATAAGCCAGATGATTGGAAAAACCAAGATATTCCTGAGTTATCTGAAACTCGATCATCAACGGCGTGTGCTCCATAGCCCCAAAAACAGGGCTGAATGGCTCACGAGGCTGAAAATCGACTGGGCCGTTTTTCACCTGAACAATTACATTTTCATGGAATTCGCCATCCAGAGGAACAAACTCTTTATACGCCTGTTTTGCCCGGTCGTCACCTGAAGGAGCATATACAAAAGCTCTCCACATTACGATTCCATTATAGGGTTCCAAAGCCTCTGCCAGCATATTGGCTCCATCAGCATGCGTACGACCATAATCCTGAGGCCCAGGTTGACCTTCGGAATTGGCTTTTACCAGAAACCCTCCAAAATCTGGAATCTCATCATAAATTTCCTTTACTTTATTTTTCCACCATTCGCGCACCTCATCCTTCAACGGGTCTGAATCTTCCAGGTTTCCAATAATTGCAGGTGAAGAAAAGTTCACCGACATATAAACTTTAATGTTGTAAGGCCTGAGAACTTCAGCAAAGCGAGCAAATTTCTCAATGTACTCATCCGTCAGCACATCCGGATTGGCATTTACATTATTCAACACCGTTCCATTGATACCCACAGATGCATTGGCACGTGCATAAACTACATAATCCTCTTTCAGGTCGTCAAAACTCCTTTCACGATTCCACCAGATAGAGTGTCCGGCATAACCCCGCTCCACAGTTCCATCTAAATTGTCCCAGTGATTGAGCAAACGATGCTGATATTTCGGAGCCTCCACAATATCAAGTCCCTGAATCTCCTCTTCATTCTGTAACTTTCGAATGAAGGCAAATGTTCCGTAAAGAACGCCGGCATCGGTGTTGGCGGTTATTACAATCCGCAATCCTTTCTCTCCACCGATCTCTCTTATCACAAAACCCTCATCACCACACGTATTCAGGTGTTCTTCAATACCCGGCAACTCCAACTTTTCATGCAAACCGACGCCCAAATAAACTGAACTTCCGGAAAGCTTTTTATTAATCTCAACGTCCATTCCGGTCATCCCTTCCAGAGCTCTAAGGAGTTCCTCTTTTGCCACGTTAATCACAGGGCTCTCTCCTTCAGCATAGATATTATCCAAAGTAGAATAATCGTCAAGTACAGTCTCAGAAACTGGTACATATCGCAACCACAGTTTTTCACCTGATTCCGCACTAATCAAACCCGGTAGCGACACAACCAACAAAACCAATAATAGAAATTTTCCTCGCATATTTATTCTTTTTACAACGCACTAATTAAAAAATATTAATCTCCTGTAATTCAGTCAATAAAACGACTATCCTTTCTCATTAGAACAGTCTCTAAAACCTGATTATGGATAAATTCAGATTTAACAGGTTGTCCACCCCCCACACTTATTTTCATCTTCCCTTTGGGAATAAGAAGTCCATTTTCAGGGTGGTAAACCGCCATTTGCTCAGGGGTAACAGAAAAAGAAATTGTTTTGGCCTCTCCGGGCTCCAGATAAAACCGTTCAAATCCCTGAAGACTTCTAATGGCATCATTGTCATATCCGGGATGGGAAATATATAATTGAGCAACCTCTTCTCCTCCCATTTCTCCATTATTGGTTACTTCCACTTCAACTTTCATTTCTTCTCCATCTTCCTCATTGGAGAACACCTTTAAATTGGAATAATTAAAAGTTGTATAACTGAGTCCGTGACCAAAAGGAAAAAGAGATTCCCCTTTAAAATAGCGATAAGTTCGTCCGTCCATATTATAATTTTCAAAGGGAGGAAGTTGATCTACCGATTTATAAAATGTAACCGGAAGCCTTCCTGCAGGATTATAGTCTCCAAAAAGAACATCAGCAATAGCTTTTCCTCCGGCCTGCCCAGGGTACCATGCCTCCAATATAGCAGGAACATTTTCGGCTTCCCAGTTTATGGCCAAAGCACTTCCGTTAAGCAATACCAAAACAGTGGGTTTACCCAATTCCATTATTTCTTTTATCAGGTCGGTCTGCACAGCAGGCAACTGAATAAGGGTTCTGTCACCACCCAAAAACCCCGGAACTTTCACTGGCATTTCCTCACCTTCTAATGAGGGACTTAACCCCATACACATGATCACAATATCTGAGGCCGATGCAAGCTCCAAAGCCTCCTTTTTCATGTTTGGTGCCGGAGCATCCCAAAGAAACTTCATCATAGGATACTCGGTATTATTTTGAGTGAACTCCACCCGTACGTTATACTTTTCACCAGCCTGCAGGAAAAACTTTTTATAATGTGTTCGCGGATGGTGAACATCCGGTGGCAAATGGGCCACAGAATCACCATCAAGAAAAACACTATAGCCAGAAAACCCCTCAGCTCCTAAAGCGTATTCACCTGTAACAGGAGGCACCAGAACGCCGGACCACCGAACCGAAAAGTTATCGTATTCCATATCCTCAAAAGGAGGTGTAGTTCTCCAGGAAAAGTCAATTAATTGATCCACCTGAGAGTGTAATGGCTTCCCTTCCAATTTATAATTTCCAAAATAGTCAGCTTTCAGTCCATTCTGAGACAAACTCTCATCAGAGTAGAGAAAATCTGTAGGGATAGGGATTAGAAAAGGAAACTCTTTTACCCAAGGACATCCCTGAGCATATCCGACCTGAGAGTCAGGAAGTTTTGCTTTTATTCCCTCAAATGGGGTAATCGAACCTGAAGGATAGCCATTATAGTTGGCCAGCAACACATCTTCCCGGTTGGCATTAGGTCCGATTACAGCGATGCTCTTAACATTTTTATCGAGAGGAAGTGTTTTCTGCTCATTTTTAAGCAATACCATTGATTTTTGTGCTGATTCGAGTGCCAGTTGCTGATGGTCCTCGCAATCAACCACTGAAAAAGGAATGTTCGAATAAGGTACCAGCTCATCAGGATCAAACATTCCCAGTTTCATACGAGCAAGCATCAATCGGGTAACCAGTACATCAATCTGTTCCTCTGATACCAGTCCCTGTCCAACAGCATCAACAAGGGCCGGATAAGACTCACCACAATTCAGGTCTGTTCCGGCATTTGCTGCCATAGCAGCAGCTTCCTCAACGGTCGGAACCACTTCATGAAAACCTTCCATATAGAAATCCTGAAGAGCCCAACAATCTGAAACTATGTAACCATCAAAGCCCCACTCATCACGCAACAAATCAGCCACAGGCTTGCTTCCACAACAGGGCTGACCGTTCACACGGTTGTAAGCGCACATTACGGAATAAACCCCGGCTTCCTGTACTGCCTTCTTAAATTGTGGTGTATAAGTCATTAGTGAATCACGAGCAGAAACAGAGACGTCAAATTGGTGACGATTAGACTCCGGGCCACTATGAATCATAAAGTGCTTAGCCGTTGCTACCAGCTTAAGATATTTTTCATCATCTCCCTGAAGTCCGTGTATAAAGTCAACGGCCAGTTCACCCGACGAGTAAGGATCTTCTCCATAAGTTTCCATGCCCCGGCCCCATCGCGGATCACGGAAAATATTTATATTAGGTGTCCAAAATGTCAGACCCTGATAAATTCCTCTTTTTCCTCTTAGCAAAAAATCGTGATGTTTAGCTCTAGCCTCATCAGAAACGGCCGTTGCAATTCTAAACATCTCTTCATCGTCCCACATGGCAGCCATACCAATGGCTTGCGGAAAAACTGTGGCAAGACCTGCCCGACCAACGCCGTGCAGACTCTCATTCCACCAGTTGTATTCGGGCACACCTAATCGTTCTACTGCATCCGCATTGAACTTCATCTGAGAGATTTTTTCTTTTAATGTCATTCGAGATACCAAATCGGCAGCTCGCTCTTCAAATGACAAATCTGTATTCAGATAAGGTTCCTTTTCGGTCTTACACGATGAAAAAAAAGAAAATCCGGCCACAAGGAAAAACAAATAAAAGGCTTGCCCGGATCTGAAAATTTTAATAAGAAATCTTATCATGATTCAGTCCCATTTTTTAATAAGCTATTTGTATTCATATAATTTTATCTTCTGTATGTCAAAATTATCCACAGGAATTCGAAGATGCCTTCCCTGATGACTTTGATCCCCATTCATCCGGAACCGATTCACCCATTGGTCACCAACTCTTTCTATCTGCTCAATCTGACCAATGCCGGCTTCTGATTGCTCATTCAGACTTTCAAAAGTCACCACAATACCTGTCCCGGCCACGATGAATTCATCATTGCCCATAGAAATAATCAGACCTCCTGTTTCGGGCCATTGAGTTCCATCTTTGGCAGCAGGATTCCAACCCAGGGTATAATCATGCTTGAAATGGAATTGGTAATTCCCCATCACAAACGAAGTGTCACGACGATCGTGATGAAACCATACTCCGGTAGTCTCTTTCCCTCGTTTTTCACCCAACAATGGAATCAACTGATGGAGAACTTCATAACTTTTTGTCAAAGGAGCCTCTGATGGATTGGAAGTATCTTCGATGGAAAAAGGACTGAATCCCATGGCATCGTGTTCGCCAAAAGCATAAAAAACACGAGCGTGATTACCCGGTTCGTTCCTGATTTCCGGTATAAACAAAGGATTATTGGGAAGATGGTACAAATTGCACCAATGGTTGAATCCCGGATCATAAATATCCAAGGCATAAACATCGATGGCAGGGGCTGCGAGTTTCCAAATATCAATTAAGTGAGCCAAGGGACCGGCAGAAGGATACGCCCCGGGTTTTCTTCCCCTTGAATTAAGGGCCGCATTAACATACATAGGCAAGGGATATACCTCTTTTCCTGCTTCTGTGATTTCTCCGGCATATCGGGCAAAATGCCAGGCCATAAACAACTCGTCGGTATAAAGGCCCTTACCAAAAACATCCTCCCAGTTTCCTTTTCCTTTCTTGCCGTTGCTTTCCCACATCTCTTTTAAATGGGGCTGCAAAGTTACGTTTTCATCCTGGAGAAGATTGATTACAGAAGCGGGCACCTCCTCTTCAAAGGCCCGGTTGGCTTCAGGGTGATAATCTCTGGCCTGTGGAATCATCCCTATCTCGTTTTCCACCTGAACCATTATTACAGTGTGGTGCTGCTCATCCTTTTCTTTCAGGAATTCCATAAATTTTACAAAAGCTTTCTTGTCGGCATCAAGATTCTCACCAGAAAAAGGAGTCAGGATTTCCAATGGTTTTCCCTCTTTGGTAATACTACGTGGAAAGCGGTTCCAATCCTTTTTCACCCACAAAGGAGCGTAACAGGACATGCTGTTTTTCCAACTGCCAAACCATAGCAAAACGAGTTTAGTATTATACTCTCTTGCTTGGTCGATTAGTTTATCAACCGACGAAAAATCGAAATCACCTTCAGCCGGTTCTACCAACTCCCAATAAACAGGGGCCAGTACCGTATTTAGCTGCATAGCCTGTAAATCAGGCCATATCTCTGACATGAATTTTAAATCTGATGCGCTGGAATTGCCCAGTTCACCTCCCAGCATCAGCCAGGGTTTTTCATTCACCATAAGCTGAGTTGTCCCCCCTTCGGAACTCAGATAAGGAATTTTAGTTTTTTGGCTCCATAGAGTTGTTGAACCCAGCAGGACCATAAAAACTAAAACAAAAACGCTCTTTTTTTGCATAACATTAAACTTTCAAATTAGTTGTTCCAAAAACCAGCAATGTCAGGCTGAAGAAAACCCTCTGCCAAATCAAAAAACATTGCAAAAACAAGTGATATTTCCGAAAATAACAAAGATACATTATCATCCGTGGTCAAAGAAGGGAGACTTCTAACATATCTCTTTTCCCGGAAATATCACATGCATTCTACTCTTTGAATCATAGCCATATTAATGATAAACAAAAGTACTTTCCTCCGACCCCAGGTAAGATGGTTTTAATCCACCGGTATCGATCACTATTTTTTGCAATACCAAGCCGGGATCAACCATATAAAACCTGAGCGTATGATTACCGGCCTGTTGAATGGAACTCACTGCCTCTTTCATTAGATTGACTTTTAAGAAGTTTATTAAATCAAAGAGTAATGCTCGTTTTTATTCCTTACTCGTTTTTAGCTAGCATTCTGAAAATCCCAAATGGACATAAAAATCGCGGAACCAGGAAATCACCCCTGACTCTCCATGTTTTAACTCCTGTAAATCGAAAAAAACAATCAACTAATCACCATTCATTGGTCATTGGTCAAATCGCACACAATAATTACACGAAGTTAGCGGGATGTGCAGTTCAGAAGGAGGAAAATTCTATCTTATAGGCGTACTTTTATTAAAAAGAGTAAATTTTTACAAAAAAAATGGTGGAAATTTCTATTCAATACACTTCTTCAGAAAGCCTTTCAGTTAAATAAATAAAATAAACTCAAGCTATTATTTTATCATGGAGATTTATGAACCCTTCATCTTCAACAAAGAAATTCATAAAAAAGGCCTGCCGAAAAAACTCCGACAGGCCTTCATTTAAAAAGGAACTAAAGAACCATCAGAAAACTTTATTCCTGAAGTTCACCGGTAAAATCCTCACTCACATCCCTTCCGGCAAGACCATCGGCAAATGTTTTGTAAGCAACCTTGCGCTCGTAGTCAGCATCCCACAAACAGGGGGCATCATCGGGCAACCAATTTTCATGCTCCGCGGGGGCATCGCTGATTCCCCAAACAGTGATTCCATATTGCTGGGCTACGGGAATAATTTCCCGATATTGATCGGCAATAAACTGGTACATCTCGGCCTGTTGCTCAAACTGCTCTGCAGAGGAAGCATCGGTAAGTACCTGAACATCCAGTTCGGAAACCTTAATTAGTTTTCCGGTGGCTGCCAACAGCTCAAACATTTGGGTGATATTCTCTTTGCTGGTATTGATTGAAACATGCATTTGCGTTCCGATACCATCAACTGTAGCACCCTGACTCTCGATGTATTCCACATAGTCTATAAGACCTTCACATTTTGCAATACTACCTTCCAAACCATAATCATTGATGAAAAGAATATCGTCTGGGTTGCCGTACTGACGGGCAAGATTGAAAGCAGTAACTGCAAAATCCTGACCCAGATATTTTTGCCAGTAGAACTCATCGCTGGCAGGCTCAGCCACATCTCCATCACGCAGTGTCCCATCATTGTTCATAGGCTCATTCACCACATCCCAGGCAGTAATGTCATTTTTGTAATGCTCCACCATCTGGGAGATCCAATCTTCCATAGCTGCTCCAATGAGCTGGGCCTTTTCCTCATCGGTTTTCTCAATGTAAGTAGGTGCTTTGGCTACTTTCAGAGAAGGAGCTCCAGCTGTAGCTTCAGGCGCTTTTCCAAGAACTACATTATCAATATGGAATGTAGCCGCTGTGGCACCGAAATCAAAAACAAATTTATTTTTGTCGGCCGTAGAAGGTGTAACAGTGAAATCTACCGGAGTCCAGGAAGTTCCAACCTGAATTCCTCCATAATAGTCACCACCATAATCGGGGTTTTGTAATTGCACCTGGATTGTGGTAGCAACTGATGATTTAATCATAAAAGAGACACTGTAATTGACCCCTTGCTCCAGCGGCTGATCAAATGTATAAACCTGCTGTGCGCTATAAGAATCAGCAGCAGTAGGATTGGTCAGCACCATTGAATAACCGGTACCTCCATACCCTTCACCTTCGGCAGAAACTACTCTGGTAGAACTATTTCCCCAACCGTTCCAGGGATCCAATGTTCCACTTTCGAAATCTCCATTAGAAATCAAATTTACAACAGTGGGTTCAGCATCGAGGTCTACAACATTCAAAGTATTCACATCGATATAATAAGTAACACCCGGAAGAGCTCCTAAGTCAAATGACAAAGAAAACCCGGTAGAACCTTCAGCAAACTCACTAATAGTATACTGAACTTGTTGCCAGGCAGAAGTCGTTTCAAAGGCCTCAGTTCCCGACCCGGTTCCCATCCAGTCAATCCAGGGATATTCATTAGCAGCACCCGGCATAGAGATACGTCCTTTACCGGGTTGGTCACTCTTGATGAAAAAAGTCACCTGATATTCATGCCCTGCAATTACGGGAACCTCAGGACTAACAATCTGCAAGTCCCAGTAATTCGCTGAACTGGAAGAAGCAATCAGTTTCATTGCATCGGTTCCGGCACCCATTCCTGCACCTCCTTCAACTGTAATACCATCACCCTGGTTATTACGAGCCCAACCGGTAAAACTACCATCTTCCAAACCTGAAACATCCAACAGATTGCTACCGGCTGGTTCCGGTATAACTTCAGGAGCAATGAGCCCATTGAGATAACTTGCATCCTGATTCTGATGCCACACAAGAGTATGCCCAAATACGCTCAGCCCAGCACCTTTTGCCTTTTCCACAAAAGCATCAGCAGTAGTAAAGTCAATAGAGCCATCGCTGTTCACCATGGGGCCGTGTTTCATGATATAACCGGCAACCACTTCGTCAAAATTTTGATGAACCACACTATCCACATTGCCTTGCTCCATATAAAGTCCTACACCCACACCCACACCGAGTTTAAAATCGGTGTAAGTGTTTAGTGCTTCGTAACGGGCTATTTTCTCCTCCATTTTAAGAGGAATTTCGGCTACAGTGATTTCAGAGGAAGGATCTCTCTCTTCCCACTCCATCATCTGATCGTCACAGGAGGTAGCAAATAGTGCTGCCATTGCCACCACCGGAATTAACATTTTATATTTCATAATTGTCATTTCTTAATTTATGAGACAAAATACAATACTATTCCACCACTTCTTCAGTCTGCTCTCCACCTTCAGGAAAGTCAGTATAAGTAGGTTGCTCTAAAGAAACCACTCTCCAGTTGTCCGTAAACACATCAACGGATGTTTCGGAAGAGGGGAATTCTGTTGCGTCGGAATCATTTCCTGTTATGTTGGCAAGTGTAAAATCAGTATTCTCGAAATAGATTCCAAAGTTCTTGTAACTTGACTCCTCGCGGGCTACCAATACATCTTCGAACGTATAACCCTCTTCTACATCAGAGAATGAATAGAAATCACTAAAAGGTACAGTAACCGTCACCCAACCATCCGTCTCAAAGGGAACAATTTCTCCATCCACGACCCAGGGCACATAGTTGTATGAGTCGCCACTCCATTCTCCACCATTAAAACTGTTGTGAAGACAAAGTTTCAGGAATCCGGTTCCGGACCAGGTGCCGGATACATAAACATCAAACTGGAAAGCGACTTCATTCACAGGCGTTGTCGCAGGAATATAAGAAGTAAGCTGACCTCTCCAGTCATCTACATCGTTACCGGCAGTCCAAACCTCGGTATTGCGACTGCTATTGGTTGGGAAGGAGGCGATTCTGTCGGGACGATGGGCAACATAAGTGCCCTGAGAAACAGGTCCCATTCCAATCACTTCAGATTCCAGATCCTCGTCGTTAATCATGCTTCCGTCTTCAGACCAGCTCCAGAATCCCTGCTGACCGTTACCGTCGAAATCCAGAATTACACCTTCTTTAAAGTTAAAATAAGCAGGTGAATATGCTCCACCATTTGAGCCTTCAACGAAAAGGGATCCACTTTCAGTAAGTCCATCCGGAACAGTCACTATTACAAACTCCCCTTCCTCATCAGATGTAATTCCCTCGGTAACTTCCACGTCCCCGGGAAATACTACTTTGCTGATTTCCACAAGGCCGCTACCATAAATAATGATGGACTCGCCTGCCTGAGGCAACGTATGAGAAATGCTCGAAATAGCAGGAGAAGCAGCTCTGATTTCAAAGTCATAAACATACTCTGTTCCTGTCTTCACAAAGCGAATGGTGTTTCTCACATCATCTTCTGCTTCAATAGTAGGAGTATCCCCACTCAACTGAATGAGCATATTGTTATCGGTAACATAAACAGGATTGAAATAAGTATCATACCCATTGACATATACCTTCCGGATTCCGGCAAATCCGGAACCCTCAAGACGCAACACTTGTCCCAGGCGCGCAAAATCAACCTGACGGTCAGGAATATCAGAATCCACATCCTGAAGGTAAACTGCCTTAACCGTTATAGGAGTATTATTTGCAGGATCCTCATCATCCTCGCATCCGAAGAAAGCGACGGAAGAGATAAGAAATCCCAGCAATAGCCATATATTGATCGTTTTTTTCATGTGATTATAATTTATTTGTTATGGTCACATGGAACTTGCATGCAGAATAATCATACATAGATTTTTAATTTCCCTGCCATGCTCGTTTCATATTCTGTATTATTTAGTTAAGCCCTTCGTTTATTTTAAAATTCAAAGAATCTCAAATTTTACCGGAATACATTTATTCTCTCTTCTAAAAACTCATAAGTCACAGGATCCTCTCTCAGCAGTGGGTTTTGCACCAGTTCTGACTCAGGATAAGGCAATAACAAATCCTCTGCAGTAGCTGTTGCAACCTGCTGGGCAGTATTTTCATCGCCTTCAACATAAGTTCCTGTTGCTTCATCATACTCATATTGAACAGCACGGTCCTGAGCGTCATTCACATAATTGAGGACTTCCTGCTGACGATAGTAAGAACGACGAACCAAGTCGTACCAGTATTGCCCTTCCATAGCCAATTCAATACGACGCTCGTAACGAATGTCTTCATAAGTAATTTCTGACTTACTTGGCATGCCTGCACGTTCACGCACCTTATTAAAATATTCCAACGCTGTAGCATCTGTCGTTGATGCATTGTTGCCCAAAATAGCCTCGGCATATATCAGATAGACTTCAGCCAGCCGCAACATCTTGGTTGTCAAACCAGAGTTCATTCTGGCAACAACACCTTCAGTATCTTTCGCTGAACCAACGACACCTTTTTGATATTAGCCCGGTCGGTTTCCTCATAAAGATATCCGCCGGCTGCCTGGTTAATTTCAGGATATTCTGCCCCATAAGTGGCAAATGTAGAATGCAAGCGCACAGTTTCTCTGGAATCATATTCTCTGATCATATCCCAGGAAGCGAAAGTATAGTATCCCCATGCTGCATCATCACCTGTTATTTCAGAATTCCAGGCAAAGTAAGCTTGTTGTGTATTGGTAATACCGTATTCGGTGGTTCCGCCAACCCATTGCAAAGCGAACAGGGACTCAGCGTCATTATTTCCGTCAAGAGTAAATAACTCGGCATAACTTTCATTCAATTCCAACCCGCTCTCCACACACACTTTCTCCGCAGCTTTCCTTGCCAGTTCCAGATACTCAGTATCGCGAATACCCCCATTACGGTCATCCACGTTATGCAATCCTGCATAGGAAAGATATAACCTTGCAAGCATACCATAAGCACTCCATTGATTCAACCGACCGTTCTGAGTTGCTTCCAAAGGCAAATGCGTAGCCGCAAATTCCAGATCACGGATGGCAAATTCAAAAACATCATTACGCGGGTTGGTCGGAATAATCGGGTTATTCACTATTGCAGCATTATCGGTGATAATGGGTACATTTCCCCATAATGAAGCAAGATACCAGTATGCAGTACCTCTCATAAACCGGGCTTCAGCAATCGCTTCATTCTTGGCTTCTTCAGAAACATTGGTTGCATTGGCCTCAATATTATTAATGGTGTTATTGGCCTGACCAATTACATTATAGAATGATCCCCAGGCTGAGACCAGAGGGCCGGTAAGAGACGTCTCTGTAAAATTGGTAAATGGATAAACATAATCCGAATAAGGAGCAAAAATATTGTTTGCCCTTCCGTCTCCGAGTGCATAGTAGAATTTATCGTTAAAATCGAACCACACCTTGCCGTACAATGCGGCAGTGGCTACTCTCAGATCACTCTCACTGGTAAAGAAATTATCCAGTGTTATGGTATCATTCGATGGAACCTCCAGAAATCCGTCATCGCAAGAGCTGATACCAAGGCCGGCAATAGCCATTATTGTTAATATCTTTTTAATTTTCATTGTCTTTTACATTTACAGGTTTAAAACGAGATATTTACACCGAATGTATAGATTCTGGGTGAAGGATAACGTCCGTTATCTATACCCGTCATCAAAGCGTCCTGGTTGTACGAACCAACTTCAGGATCATATCCGGAGTACTTTGTAAATGTGTAAGCATTCTTCACTTTGGCATACACCTTTACAACATCAACGCCAACAGAAGAAATCCAGTCTTTAGGAAGCGTGTAACTCAATGAAACGTCCTGAATTCTAATGAATGAACCATCTTCCACAAAGCGGTCGCTCAACCTGTTGTTGGCATTGGATGAAGATGCAGCCAGTCGGGGCATCATAGGATCGCCACCGGTAATATGCGTATTGCGAATATCCACCGGACCGTCGGGATCTATTTGTTCAACCCGGGCATAGTCCAATGCGGAGGTATAAAGGTTGTGATTTTCTCTGGGGTTTTCCAGCCAACGTTTCTGATAATTAATCACGTCATTGCCGTAAAATCCGTTGAGGAAGATATTCAGATCAAACCCTTTATATGAGAATGTGTTTCCAATACCAAAGGTAAACTTAGGTTCCGGATTTCCGATATAAGTACGGTCTGATTCGTTAATCACACCGTCCGCGTTAATATCTTTAAAGATGTAATCGCCAATCCAGACACCAGTTTCACTGATTTCTAACCCTTCGGGACGAGCAACTTCCTTTATATTCCCGGCATCATCCTTGTAGTAAAAGTCGGTTGCCTCATTGAACCGTCCGATGACCTTATAACCGTAAAACTGACCGATAGGCTGATCCACAGCAGTCCGGGTAACAATGGTTGTTTCCGAACCTTCCTGAATGGTTTTATCAATAGTGCTGGTCTCAGTATCCATGCTCAACACTTTACTTCTGTTAAGTGTAAATACCAGATCTGTTTTCCAGAAGAAATCCCCACGATCCATATTTATTGTTGAAAGGGTTGCTTCAATACCTTTGTTTTCCAAAGAACCAACATTCATATAAGGAGATGATACAGAACCCTGTCCTTCAACCCCCATATATGCAGGGAGTGGAACATTCAGCAAAAGATCCTGAGTCTCTTTATAATACACATCCCCAATAAACTGAATCCGGTTATTAAACATATTCAGATCTAAACCTATGTTTGCAGAATAAGTTGTTTCCCATTTCAGATCGGGGTTTGCCATATTCTCACTGATAAGGCCTGTTCCAAAAACGGTGGTTACGGGAGAAAGAACATTCGTATAGGCGTAATCAGACCCAACATTTTGGTTACCCACAGCTCCGTATCCCAGCCTAAGTTTAAGATTATTGATAGAAGAAACCCCGCTCATAAATGATTCATTGGAAACTTTCCATCCAAAAGCAGCAGATGGGAAAAGTCCCCATTTATTGCCTTCTGCAAATTTGGAAGATCCATCATAACGTAAGGTAGCAGTTAACTGATACTTGTTGTCAAAAGAGTAAAACGCACGCCCGAAATATGATATTATCGAGTTTCCTCCGGAGCTACTCCCTGCATTAGCAGTGGTTCCGTCTCCCAGATTCAAATCGTGTCCCACATTACTCACAAAACCACTTCGGTATCCCGACAAATACTCCCAGTGAGATTTTTGCATTTCATGACCAAGCATCACCTTGACAGAATGCATTTCCGCAAAGGTACGATCGAAGGAAACCAAATTGTTCCAGGAATAGAACTTACTGTAGGACTTCGTTCTGGTAGATTCAATTACTTCATTGGTAATAGCTCCAAACGAGTAAGATGGATTGAATTGATATGTATTGGTCATTCCAAGATCACTTGCGAACTCTGTCTTAAATGTAAGACCGTCCATGAATTTAACCTCTCCAAAAACATTACTGCGGATCCCGGTCTTCTCGTTTTCGTTTTCCCGGAGCATTGCCATCCCCACGGGGTTGGTTTGAACATACATATCTGTATCGGGACCATCAAATGTACCATCAGCGTTACGCACAGCAACATTAGGAGTTTGCTTCATGGCAACTTTAATCAGGTTTGCATCCTCTACAGTTACCTGCTGCTCGGAGTTATTAAGTGCAAAGTTCACACCGGCACGAAACCACTCATTCACATCAGCATTAAAGTTTCCACGCAAATTATACCTGGTAAATCCGGACCCAATGGCAATACCTTCCTGATCAAGAAAGCCGGCAGCCAATGCATAAGTATTGTTTTCCCCACCTCCACTTACAGAGAGGTTATGGCTTTGAATACTAGCCTGTGTAAAAAGTTCATCCTGCCAATCAGTTCCTTCTCCCAGCAAATCAGGCCGTATAAAATAATTATCTCTGGTAACAATACCGGCATCAGCACGATTGTTTTTGTGCATGGCATATTGTTGAAGGTTGAGCAAATCAAGCTTGGTAGCCATTTCCTGCACACCATAATAACCGTTGTAGGAAACAAAACTTTTACCTTTTTCACCTTGTTTGGTGTTAATAATGACAACACCATTAGCCGCACGCGATCCATAGATGGCTGTTGCTGAGGCATCCTTCAGAATATCCATAGAAACAATGTCATTGGGGTTAATGGATGCCAAAACATTTTCGCTGTTACTTCCGGTAGAACCATCAACAATCACACCGTCAATAACAAATATAGGTTCTGTAGATGAGGTCAAAGAACTGATACCCCGAATACGGATGGATGAACCACCACCGGGAGTACCTGAATTCTGCATAACCTGTACACCAGCTGCACGACCTTGTAAAACCTGATCAACAGAGGTTGATACGGTTTCCTGGATCGATTCGCTCGAAACAGACACGACAGAACCTGTAAGGTCACTTCGTTTCATTTGTCCATAACCAACAACTACAACTTCATCAAGTGCCTGCACATCTTCCTGCATTTGCACATTGATTTCAGTACGTCCCTCAACCGAAATCACCTGAGATTCAAATCCGATAAAATTGAATCGCAACTGACCGTCGGCAGGAACTTCAACATTGTAATTTCCATCCACATCGGTAATGGTTCCCTGGGAGGTTCCCACAACCATAATATTGACCCCCGGAAGGGGCCCCATATCATCTGTTACGTTTCCTGTCACCATTATATTTTGAGACAAGGCAACAAAAGAAACAGATAGCAAGAAGAACATTGCTAAAAATGTCCTTCTTAAAAATAAATCAGTTTTTCTCATTTGAAAAGATTTTTCTGGTTAGGAAATTCTTTAAGCAATTTCCATACTCGCTACTTTCAGTAAATGCTCTATTGTTCTGTGCTGTTCCGCATTTACTATAAAAAATAAATCATTGCTGTTTTAAGTAATCAATTTTTCCACATCCATTAAAGGGTAAATTTTCATAAGCAAAAAGTTTTTGAAGAGTTTTAAACGTTTTTTAACATCACGAATATACAAGATGCCAATGCGAAAAAAGCAGACATTTTTGCGAAAAAAGTAGACATTTTTATTTAAAGGTAGACGGCAACACTGAAACAAGTAGACAAATATGAAATTTGTTAAAACATGAGTCAAAAAAAATTTTTCAGTAGAGATTTTTACCACAATCAGTTTCTCTAAATGTCAAAATCAGACACTCAAATATCTAAAAGTAAAAAGAAGATTTTGGCTCTTTGATTATCCAAAAACAGAAATTCTCAAAAACAAAATTTAACATTCACGGTTTCCGGTGTCAGGTATTAAAGTACCATTCGTGAGGAGAGGGGTTTGATTTTCGGTAAGTTGAAAATCAAACCCCTCTCCTCACCTTGCCACAAAAGAGTTTGATCATTGCGAGCGGAACGAAGCATTTCAAATTGTTACTTCTCAACCCACCCAACAATAACAACATGTCTTTAAACATCTTGTCCCTCAAGGAACTTCCGGAAGATAATATTACATATGATGTTCCTTAATGTACTGGGTAGGCTTTTTCCCAATCTGTTTAGAGAAACATTTACTGAAGTACTTGGGATCCGAAAAGCCTACCATAAAACTCACCTCAGACACGGAAAGTTTATCCTGTCGGAATATTTGTGCAGCTCTCTTAATCCTCATTGAGCGAATAAACTCAACCAGAGCAAGACCCGTCATTGACTTCACTTTCTTGAGGATAATTGAATGACTCATATGCATATCGTCCACAAGTACTGAAACATCAAAAGAAGGATCGCCCATTTTGCTTTCGGTCACTTCCATTAATCGGGTAAGAAACTTTTCATCAGCAGGAGTAATAATTTCTTCAGAAGGTTCCAAAGACAATTTGCCGGCAAATTTTTTCTTAAATGCCATTCTGGAATTCACAAGTGAACTTACCTGAGCTTTGAGAATGTTGATATTAAAAGGTTTTGTAATGTAGCTGTCGGCTCCGGTTTTCAAGCCCTCAAGCATACTTTCATCGCCTGCTTTGGCAGTAAGCAGGATAACAGGAATATGACTGGTTTCAAAACGCTTTTTCAGATTGCCGGTCAGGTCTGTGCCAAGCATTCCGGGAAGCATTACATCACAGATAATAATCTCCGGCATCCGGGATATGATGCCTGAAAAAGCCTCTTTCCCGTCATGAAAAACAGAAACATTAAACTCCCCCCCAAATACGTTCGCCAACCAATTTGCCAATTCATGATCATCCTCCACTATACACATGCCCGGCTTTTCAACTCCTTCTTCATCGGAGTAATACTCTTGATCGGGGAGTTCCTCAGAATTAAATGACTCTCCCGGCAGTTCAGAAATAAATGCTGAATCATGAACATCGCCTTCAACATTATCTGCCGTTTCGGGCAGCACAATCTCAAAACAACAGCCTCCTCCGGGTTTATTATATGCCTTAACCTCACCCTTATTAAGGGCAACAAACTCTTTAACAATAGAAAGCCCGATTCCGGAACCACCCAGATGCGAATGAATTCCCGATTTCACCTGATTGAACCGCTCAAAAACACTTTCCAGCTGATGTTCGGGGATTCCTGGCCCGGAATCACATACCCGGATAATTACTCTCCGGCAAACAGAAGAATTGTTCTCATTTTCATCATATTCCAGTCGAATAAAGACCTTTCCACCAGCCTGAGTAAACTTCATAGCATTGGACAACAAGTTGTATAATGCAGTAGAAATCATCTTTTCGTCTGCAGTCAGCCAAATTTCTTTTTCTGTTTCCACCTTGACCTCAATATTCTTTTGACCGGCAAGAGAATCAAAAGCAGCTAAAGTATCGTGACACAACTCAACAAGATTGAATCTGGATGGTTTCAGTTCCGAATGCCCGGTATCAATTTTCCTGAACTCAAGAAGTTGATCCACCATATTCAAAAGACGCTTAACATTCCTGTGCATAATAGAAAGAGTTCCATATACCTCCTTATTGATGTCACTACGGTTTAAAATCTCCTGTAAAGGGGCATAAATCAAGGTAAGAGGGGTACGAATCTCATGAGAAATATTGGTAAAGAAGCGCATCTTGGCTTCTGTCAGCTCATTATCTTTTTTATGCTGAATACTCTCAATAATGAGGTTGTTTTTTTGTTTGGCTCCAATAAGGGAGTATTTTCGGAAAGTAAACAATAAAAAAACCAGCAAGGCAAAATAAGCGATATAAGCCCATACCGTTCTCCACAGTGGAGGGCGGATAGTTACCGGAATTGCGGCAGTTTCAGAAAACCACTCGCCGGAAGTGTCGGTAGCCCTGACTTCGAACAAATAATCCCCTTCATGCAAGTTGGTATAAGTGGCTCTTCGATTCTCACTATCAGTCTCCTGCCAGGAATCATTAAAACCTTTCAGTCGAAAAGCATACCTGACATTCCCCGGATTTGAAAAATGAAGTGCTGAAAACTCAAAGGTCAATTCATTATTACTATGAGACAACATTAAATGGTCAGTATAAGTAACATTCTTCTCCAAAATCTTTTTCCCGTTCACTTCTTCATTCGGATATACCGGATTGTTGTGCAAGCGCAAACCAGTAATTTGCACTTTGGGCGGAAAGGGATTGGTTCGCATGCTGTCGGGATGAAAAACAGCAACACCGTCCACACCGCCAAAATACATCATCCCGGTTCCGGGGTCTTTATAAGAGGCATTCAAATGAAATTCGCCCGAGGGTAGTCCGTCATTAGCACCATAATTGGTAAACGACTCTTTTTCTGCATCAAACTTGGAAATCCCTCTATTGGTTCCCATCCATAAATGCCCACTTTCATCTTCCTCAATAAAAAGCACCAATCCTCCGGCCAAACCATCCTTTTCAGAATAGGACCGGAAAGCCAACTCCCCATTTTCAGCTGACTTGACTAGCCCCTTTTCCTGATTGTATAGCACTTTGTTTAACCCACTTCCTGTGGCCAGCCAAATATCTCCATCCCGGTCTTCCCAAATATCGTAAACATCATTGTAACTCAGGCTTTCTGTATTGCCACTAATATTTCGATAAGCTTTGAATTCGCCGGTTCGGGAAACGACTTTATCTTTGTTACAAACATTAATTCCACCTCCTTTTGTGCCTACCCAGAGAAGTCCGTTGGAATCTTCGAAAATGCACAAAACCTTATCACTACTCAACCCCAACGAATTGGCGGAAGTTCCAAAATAATGTTCTACATTGTCAGTTTCTTTATCAATAAATCCCAATCCCCGGCCCCATGTACCAAACCACACACGCTTTCCGACATCCTCGAAAAGAGAAAAAACGAATCCATCAACGGCATAATTTCTAATCTCCCCAGATTGACTGTAAACACTCACACTATTGCTCGCCGAACCAATCCACAACTCTTCATCACGCCCCACCAAAAGCGCCATAACCTCCTTTGAAAATTGCTGATTAGAAACGTACACACGGGGAATATTATTAATTTTGGAAAGTGATTTATTATCATTAGAAAACACATCAATTCCTGCTGCAGCAGTTCCCACCCAAATTCGGTTTCCTTTTCCTGTCAAGGCAGTTACCAAATTGTCACTTAAACCTTTGTCGGATGAGTTTCCGGGACGGATAATATGAAAGCATTTGGAATAAAGGTCGGAATAGGCCAATCCTTTACTCTCCGTTCCTACCCAAAGCACGCCGGTGCGGTCAATCATCAAGGAATTGATAAGGTCGTCCGGAACCGATGTGTTATCTTCAAATGAATACAGATAATTTCCAACAATACGGTTATCTTTTATTTTGTAGAGTCCCGCCCCACGGGTTCCGGCCCACAAATTACCTTTATAGTCAAAGGCAAGATCTTCTACCCAATCCACTTCAAGATTTCTTTCAGGCGATAATGCATTGGAATGAAAATGAACAATTTCATCTGGTTCTTCAAGTTTAGTTGAAGGAAATATCTTAAATAATCCATCATAAGACGCGGCCCAAACAGAGCCATCGTCATCAAGCACAATAGATGTAAAGACCGTCACTCCCAGCGTTTGAGCCGAAAGAGAGGTGAATTCATTATCTTCAATATTGTATTTGAACAGTCCTTCTTCCCCTCCAACAACTAAAACCCCTTTCCGGATCTCTTTAATCACAGTAATGGAAATATTTTTTTTGTCGGGTTCAAAAATTTTTCCCTCGGCACTATAATACCTGGCTGTTTCAGAAACATTGCGAATCATATTTCGCTCACCTGTTTCGTCAGCAGAAAAAAGCAAAAGCCCCTCCGAGGTACCTGCCCACAGATTATTCATACTATCGGTTTCCAAATCCTGAACCAGATCATCGTATGTCAGATTATTATAACGTGTGATTTCTCCGGTAGCAAAATGTAAACGATTAATTCCTCCGCTTCGGGTCCCTATCCATAAATATTTATCCTGATCGTTTTCGAGACAAATAATTTCATTATTGGAGAGTGACTCAGAATCTAGTTGATCGTATTTAAATGTGAGAAATTCATATCCGTCATAACGGTTGAGGCCGTCCTTGGTTCCAATCCAGATAAAGCCTTTATTGTCCTGAAGCATACAATAGACCGATGATTGTGACAGCCCCTGGCTAACAGGAATATCGCGAAAATAAAGACCTGAATCCCAACCTGACCGGCCACCTGCAACGACAGAAACCAGAAAAAACAAAAACAAAAATTTAAGAAACAACTTTTTACAACTCATCGGTGAATAGTTTTTCAGCAGTGAACTGATTCTAAGATACTACTCTTTTAACGGATTTTGCACAAAGTTAAAAATTATTTTAATTTACGCAATCGATTGCGTAAGCCGGATGATTATTATTACTTTTGCAATTCAGAGATTTACGAAATGTTAAAAAAGGAAGTAACCATATACGAAATAGCCAAACTACTCAATGTTTCGGCGGCGACTGTCAGCAGGGGTTTAAAAAATCACCCCTCCATCAGCAAAAAAACCTGTACAAAAATCCAGGAAACAGCAAAAAAATTGGGTTACCAATCCAATGCACTGGCAAGCAGCCTGCGAACCAGCAAAAGCTATACACTTGGAGTTATAGTCCCCCGGCTCGACAGCAATTTTATGTCGACCGTTTTGGCAGGAATGGAAAAAGCTGCAGTGGAAAAAGGATACCATCTTATTATAATGCAGTCCTTCGAAACCCAGGAAAAAGAAGAAAAATGTGCGCAATTGCTTTTCAACCACCGGGTTGACGGCATTCTGGTCTCCACCTCATCAGAATCAGACGGGATGAATCATTTTTCACCATTTGTAAAGAAAAATATTCCGCTTCTGTTCTTCGACAGAGCTCCAAACGGGAAGCATACGTTCAGCAGTATAACCATCAACAATCGCAAGGCAGGATACGAACTCACTAAACTTATGATAAAGAATGGTTCCGAAAACATATTACATATTACTGGAAACAAAAGACTTTTGGTCTATAAAGAAAGGCTCGATGGTTTCATTCAGGCCTTGAAAGAATTCAACATCCCCTTTTCCCCAAAGATGGTCTGGGAAACAAAGCTGGGGGTTGAAGATGGAACAAATGCCGCAAAAAAGATCCTGACGATGAAAACTTTACCCGATAGCATTTTTGTAGCGAATGACACCTGTGCGATTGCGATAACCAACTATCTGCAAAAAAAAGGAATTAAAATTCCCGGGCAAATTCAGGTTTCAGGATTTAATGATGACCCCTTCGCCTCTCTTTTCACTCCGCAGCTCACAACAGTTAGGTATCCCGGAACCGAAATGGGCATAGTTGCAGTTAAGTCTATCATTGACTTAATAAAAACCAAGAACAAATCTCCGGTAAAGGACATTCTGGATTTTAAACTAATCGTCAGAGAATCTACTGATAAGATTGACACACGACTGCCTTAGGAACACATTTTTAATAAAATAAACGTTTGAAACAAAAGAAAATGATAAAACAGAAAACAGCTATTGTTACCGGCGGGACTACCGGTTTGGGAAAAGCAATTACCAAAACATTTCTAGATGCAGACATTTTCACCATCATCATAGACCTGAATAAGGAAAACCTGGATGCAGCCAAAAAAGAATTTGGAGACAAGTGTGCCTATGAACATTTCAACCTGGCAGAACTGGAAAAAATTCCTGCCCTTGTTGAAACACTTGAAGAGAAGTACGGACAATTGGATATTCTGGTTAACAATGCAGGAATTCATCTGAAGAAATTTGCGCTGGATGTAACCGATGAGGAGTTCAAAAGAGTCATTGAGATCAATCAAAATGTTGTATTCTCCTTGTCACGCGAGGTTGCCAGGAAAATGATTAAACATGGATCAGGCTCAATCCTCAACATCAGTTCCATGGCAGCCATTTATGGAATTCCCCAGGTAATAGCCTATACCGCCGCAAAAACAGCTGTAGAAGGAATGACCCGGGCCATGGCAGTGGAGTGGTCGCCAAAAGGTGTCCGTGTAAACGCTATTGCCCCGGGGTTTATCTACTCAAAAATGTCGGGTAAAGCACTGGACAGCGACCCCGAGCGCAAACAAAAAGTATTCTCCCGCACACCGATGGGACGTATGGGAAACCCCGAGGAAGTGGGCTCTGCCGCACTATTTATGGTTTCGGATGCAGCCAGTTATATCACAGGAGCCATTTTGCCTGTTGATGGCGGTAATTCTATTGGATTTTAATCCAATCACCCATTCATCCTTCATTAATTACCAAAAAACATTTTTTATGAAGATCACCGATGCCAAAGTGATTGTTTGTTCCCCGGCACGGAACTTCGTCACTTTAAAAATATACACCGACCAGGGCGTTTACGGTCTGGGAGACGCAACCCTCAATGGCCGGGAACTGGCGGTGGCAACCTACCTCCAGGAATATTGCATTCCTGCCCTGAAAGGCAAAGACCCCAGAAACATTGAAGACATCTGGCACTATTTTTACCGGGGTGTTTACTGGAAACGTGGAGCCGTAACCATGACAGCCATTTCGGCCATTGATATGGCCCTTTGGGACATCAAGGGAAAAATGCTTAACACCCCCATTTACAATCTACTGGGAGGCAAAAGCCGCGACCGCGTAATGGTGTATGCTCACGCCAACGGGGTAGATCTGGATCATGCCCTGGAAAGTGTTGCCCACGAAATTGATCAGGGTTTTAAAGCCATTCGTGTTCAATCGGGTATTCCCGGATTAGATCACACCTATGGTGTAGCCAAAAAAGGAGAAAAGTATGAGCCGGCAGGAAAAGGATTGGCCAAGGAGGATTTCTGGGACACCCACAAATACCTGAACTGGGCGCCTAAACTGTTTAGTAAGGTCAGAGAGCATTTTGGAGAAGACCCTCTGCTACTGCATGATGTACATCACAGACTCACGCCGATTGAGGCAGGACGTTTGGGAAAAGAGCTGGAGCCCTTTCACCTGTACTGGATGGAAGATGCTGTTACCGGAGAACTTCAGGAAGGACTCAAAATTGTTCGCCAACATACCACCACCCCAATAGCCATCGGGGAGGTATTCAATTCGGTTTATGATTATACCTCCCTCATATCTCAGCAGTTAATAGACTTTGTCCGTATGCCCATTGTTCACGGAGGAGGAATTACCCATCTGCAAAAAGTAGCCGCATTTGCAGCTATTTATCATGTGCAGACAGGATTTCACGGGGCAACCGACCTCTCACCCATCAATATGGCAGCGGCACTACACTTCGATTTTGCCATCAACAATTTCGGTATTCAGGAATATATGCCCCATGAGGAGATTGTCAACCAAGTATTCAAAACCAATTACAAATTTCAGGATGGTTATATGTACATCGACGACACCCCGGGAATAGGCGTTGACATTGATGAGAAAGCTGCAGAAAAATTTCCATACAGTCCGGCGAGTTTGCCAGTGAACAGGAAAGCCGACGGAACCCTGTTTTATTGGTAAATCATAGTAATGCCAATAAAGCCGATTTCTTTTATTTAAGATGATTGTTCCTATATTTGTTAGAAACAATCATCTTTTTTTATGACGTGGACCCGCAAACAACTCTCCATCCTCTCCATTGTTGCCATCACTTCATTTATGGGGACTTTTCTGATTTCCTCCATCAATATTGCCTTGCCCGCAATAGAAAAGGACTTCAATCTGGACGCGGTAACCCTTAGTTGGATTGTCACAGCGTTTCTGTTAACAATGGCCATTTTATTACTGCCTGTAGGCAGATGGGGCGATCTGACCGGCATTCGGAAGATGTTTAAAGTCGGGGTGGTTTTCTTCACTCTTTCATCAGTTACCTGTGCCTTTGCTCCATCAGGGTTCTGGCTGATAATTTTCAGATTGATCCAGGGAGCAGGCGCTGCACTCACCAGCACTACAGGGCCTGCCATACTGGTATCTTCATTTCCTCCCAGCCAGAAAGGGCGCGTGCTGGGAATCTCAGTATCAGCTGTTTACCTGGGTCTTGCTTTCGGACCTTTCTTTGGTGGATTTCTCACCCAGACCTTAGGCTGGCGATCAATTTTTGCTGTTTCAGCCCTTTTGGGAACTTTTGTAGTCACGATAACCTGGAAATATCTGGGAAAAGACCAAATATCCAGTGACGAGCCAAAAAAGCGAATCAGTTTAAAAGGAACTGTTTTTTATATCATCGGGCTGACCACCATGGTTTACGGGGCATCCATCATCCCCGAAACAAAAGGATGGCTGCTTATTCTTTCCGGGATCATCGCATTAATCCTGTTCTGGCAAATAGAAAAACGATCTCCTAATCCGGTTATCGACACACATTTATTTACCCGAAACCGGCTTTTTGCATTTTCCAATTTTGCAGCCCTCATCAACTACAGCGCCACTTTTGCCATTGTATTTCTACTAAGTCTCTACCTTCAAAAAATTCAAAGTCTGAGCCCAAGAGACGCAGGGCTCATATTGGTTGCTCAACCCATTATGATGGCGCTATTCTCTCCAATTGCCGGCCGGTTATCAGACCGGATTCAACCCAGATACCTGGCAACACTGGGAATGGCAATGTGTACCTCCGGGCTGGCTGCATTTGCCTTTCTGAATACAACAACCCCGCTATGGCAGATTGTTTCGCTATTAATCTGGGTAGGACTGGGTTTTGCCTTTTTCTCCAGCCCCAACATGAATACCATCATGAGTTCGGTGGACAAAAGCAAGTACGGAATTGCATCTGGTTCGGCAGCTACCATGAGGGTGGTGGGTCAAATAGTCAGCATGACCATTGCGACTTTCTTCTTTGCTTTATTCTTTGGGGGTGAACAAATCGAGAAAATTGATTCAGCCATCTTTCTGAAGTCCATGCAATTCGGTTTTATAACCTTTGCGCTTATTGCAGTCGCGGGTATCTGGTTTTCATTTTACCGTGGATCCATTCAGCGGGAATAGAAAATCGTTTCACATTTGATGAAACTGGCTCCTCCGCAATTAATATATAACTAAACCTTCTGAGAATATGAGTCCTCCTGATATCACCGGTAAAAATAAAGAAATCAGGAGGACAAAACGGTAAACATCACTGAATCCACAACCGGATTAGGGCATTTTTTTTCATCTTGCACTCAGAATCATAAAACCATAAATACATGAACGCAAGAAGACAATATCAAAGAACTTTGCTGACTCTAAGCTTTATCGCCAGTTTCTTAGCAGATGCTCAAAACCCGGTAATTACTGAAAAACACACTGCCGACCCGGCTGCCATAGTACACAATGACACCGTCTATCTCTATGCCGGACATGATGAAGCGGCTCACGATTTCAATTTCTACAACCTCAACGAATGGCTTATTTATTCCTCCACCGATATGGTGAACTGGAATGAAGAAGCTTCATTTCCTGTTACCGAATTCAAATGGGCACGCGGCGATGCATGGGCTGCCGAAGTCATCGAAAAAAACGGTAAGTTCTACTGGTATGTAACCGTTCACCACAAAGACCTGGACGGAAAAGCAGGTAAGGCAATCGGTGTGGCGGTAGCCGAATCACCTGTGGGACCGTTCAAAGATGCCATTGGCTCGGCACTCATCACCAACAACATGACCACCGGCATTGAAACTGACTGGGATGACATTGACCCTACCGTCTTTATTGACGATGATGGAATCCCCTGGCTGTTTTGGGGAAACTCTAAATGCTACTATGCGAAACTCAAAGACAATATGATTGAATTAGACAGCCCTATAATGGAAATTGAGGGCTTACCCAATTTCACCGAAGCACCTTTTATCCACAAAAAAGGAGATTATTACTACCTGACGTACGCCTATGAGTTTCCTGAGAAAACAGCCTACGCCATGAGTAAAAGCATTGAAGGTCCCTGGGAATACAAAGGTATCCTGAATGAAATCGCCGGGAACTGCAACACCAACCATCAGGCCATCCTTGAATACAAGGGGAAAGATTATTTCATCTATCACAATGGAGGT
>NZ_JADQBH010000235.1 GCF_016278715.1 Marinilabilia sp.
GCCATCGTTTATTGCAACAAAAGCAAAGGTGGTTGTTCCCTCACTGGATTTTCTAATCCATGTCTTAACTATTTCATTTTCCTTTGCATAATAAAAGTATACATGATACCAATGGTCATTCTCATCCCTACGTCCATCTTTTAGCTGTGACTGGGCTGGTACCCGATATTCTGGATTTTCTTCTTTAAATTTTTCAATGGCATTGGCTAAATCCAACTCACCACAACTAATTTCATATTTTTCTGCGTAGGGATAACTTCCTGGAGCAAAACTACAAGACACACAACTAAACATCAATATTGAGTTTAAGACAAATAATGTATATGCTATTTTTTCATAAATAAATACTTTAATGTGTATGAGTATCTGGCGTATTTGTAACACCCACATTGCTAATATTATACCAAATGATAATGTTTGTTAAGCCTTGTCCATTTGGTTGTGCAAGTTGATAGATAGTTTTTGGCAAAGCCGCCACACCTAAACTTATTATTCAATATAATAGAACAGCCTATAGAAATCTACAAGCTGTTCTATCTATTCGTCGTTGGCACGAGGCAATAACTACAAACTCTCGCTAGCGGTTGAAAGCATTAAAAATACCTTCTGATTATCATTAATGAGAATTTCTCCCTCTACAAGTGAATCAATTTATCGCTTGATCTTCTTATCTATCATTTTTCCATCCTGGAAAGTTAACTCCCAACTTTCCGGCGCCCAAGTAGAGGGAGGTGGAAAAACAGTGTTCAATTGAAAATTATCTTCATTTAGGTTTGGCTCATTCTCGAAATCTTCAACTTTCTTTTTGAAATATCTATAATCCTCAGGGTAATACAACTTCATTAATTTAATTATTGACTCATTCGAAAGCTTAAATGAAGGAAAAAAAGGATCTTCACAATTAAAATACACACAAATCGGATTTCCTTCAATATCAATTATCATATGCGTATAGCCACTCACGAAAAATGATGCACTAGGAATATATCTAATTTTATAATTAACACAAGAGGAATCATCTTTTGAAACGCCTAGAAATAGGACATTATTTTGGTAATTGTCCCCTGTATCCACAGTTTGAAAGTAATCCAAAATTTGTTCTTTTAGCTCCCCATTGTTAAGACTCCACAAATAACTTTTATCCCCAATTTGGACTGTATTTTTTCCTTCCTCATTACAAGAAATTACAACGATAGATAAAACAAATAATAAAATAAACAATTTTCTTACCATGTTCCTAAATTTATTATATCCCATTTAACTGTTGGGTATGCAACTCTATATACTTCATTATTGTACATTACATGAATATATGGAAGTCCTGACCAAATAAACATTTCATAATCTCCGGTTTGTTCATCTGGAAGATGGCTTCCTGACAATCCAATGTTTCCAGAATTATACATTGACTGCGAATGAATGCAAGATTTACTTCTACAGTACATAAATCATAATGGTCGAAATTTATTAGATCATGCAATTTCTCCTTGACCTATAAAACTAATCGAATCTATCTTCTTTATTTATAAGTATATCACCCTTGAATGTTAACACTCTATATCGATCTCGGGAGTTAGGAGGAATAGGCCATTCACCATTTTTTTGATAATATGCATATTCTTTGGGGAAATAGTGCTTACAATATTCCATTATTACTTCATCCTTTATTCTGAAAAAGAATTCTGAAGAGTGCATCATTTCTTCTATTTCCACAGGGATGTAACATTCATCGACTTGGACAAAAAAAGCAATTGCATGATGGTAAAAAAACAAAGGTCCCCCAAAATAGTCAATCCTATAAGCCACAGTATCTGCATTAAGGTACTTAATGGTAATGTAGGGATGAGAATTTGATCCTCTACCACCCGGAGGATCAACTTCATCCACAAAATTGACAATTTCTTCAGTTAAAACTTCATTCGTAATATCCAAAGTCTGAATAGACAAAGTCTCTTTTTCAGATTTTGAGTTGCAGGAAATACCAGTGAATAAAATCACTATGCTAATTATATATCTTACCATATCATTAATTCTTCAAAGTTCCAAATGTCCTTTTCATAATTATATGTTCCGTCTATGGAATAAATTGCTCTATCATAAATGATTAATATTGGTTTTCCAAATCCTCTTTGTACATCTAAATCGTCACCGCTAAGTCCTATTGGATTATCCTTTTGTGCAGCCAATCGGGGATGCGTATGGATATGGGTCGAAATAAGATGCCATTGATTATTAAATTTCACTTCTTGCCAATTACCTCGAGTCTCCTGATAATTATTAAAAGCTTTATTAATTTTATTAGCATAATAAGGCATGACCATTACTTTGCCACTTTGAAGTTGAAAACCAGAAACCTCTCTTACCGGGCCAAAATTCCCAAATTCATTATTAAAAGATTTGTTCCACATGTAATCATAAGCAGTACTTTTATCATCGAACATTAAAGAGCCGCTTCTCATGTCTACTGAAACACCATGCATCTGGTAATTCAATGACAAGCTCGGCATAATTAGCATATCTGTAATTGCTCTACCCGGCGTTAATTGAGAATAAAAATCGGATCCACTTGGCAAAGAATACCCATTTATAGTATTAGCCGAAGGTGGTTGATATGTTGAGGGATTGTTACCCGACAGATTCACCTCAATATTATGTTCCACATTAAAATTAGGAATACCAATATCCACCATCTTTTCCCGCAATCCGGTAGTATTATCGTTTAACCATTGCATCCCCTCGCTCATCCAATATACTGGATTTATCCAATTCCAGTCCCATTTATGTCCCGTTGGATCATAATAAATCAACGGATTATTCATCACATAAGCATACCTGTCATAATTCATCCATTGCCCAGGCGCTTGGATGAACGGATCTGCACTCAAGAACCTTGAGGTTAATGGGTCATAAACCCTGCCATTTCCCGATACGTTCCTTCGTCACTATCGGGATTAGTTCGGCTAATGGTTTTGCTTTGGGGCAAAACCAAAGTCCTCACTGAACATATTGAAAAGCGCAAACCCATCAAGGTGCTTCCCGAATGAATTCGGGACAGGCTATGCATAGTGTAGCCGCGGGCTGTAATCTCACTTACAGGAGTGGTAATCCTCTGAGTCCAGTCATCCGGATTCCGGCGATTACCCCAGGGATCATAAGCAAATCATTCCAACAAGGTGCCATTATCATCCGAAATGGCAACAAGTGATCCTAAATAATCTGTATAAGCATAATGCAGGTTTTCTGCATTTCCGTCCTGAACAAAAATTGCAGCTAAACCATCACTTGCGCTAATGTAATAAAAAAAAAAACATTCACCTGAGAACCAACTCTTTTACCACAGAATTGCCAATTTTATCGTTCATATTTTGAATGATGGTATCGCGGTGAAGCAGCAATTCATTTCGGATAACACTACTGTGAAGAGTCACATAAACCACTCCGTTACGAAACCACACATTTTTGGTCACCCGTGCAGCAGAAGGCCCTACAACTTCCTTCCACGCACCGGGAATACGGGAATTGTAAATCCCTCTGGAAATAGAAGGCTGTTTCCCCATGATTTCGTTTAGGATATCCTGCAGCGGTTGCACTGAATTTTTCCTGTTATCCCGGTTTTTGTAACTCATAGTACTATATTGTTTGCACGTTGCCGTTGTTCACTTCGAAAAAAAGATTTTCTTTCCCGGTTTTCTCTACAATTTCAGTCAGTCTTTGTTTTTGAGTATCGGTAATAAATATTTGCCGGAATCTGTCCTGAGAGACCAATTGAATCAAGCTATTGCCCCTTTCTTCGTCCAATTTATCAAACACATCATCCAACAACAGGATGGGGCCAAACCCGTTATGCCGCGAAAGGAACTCGTACTGGGCGAGTTTTAGTGCAATCAGAAAAGACTTTTTTTGTCCCTGCGACCCTTCTTTCTTAACGGGCTGTCCGCTCAGCAAAAAATGAAGGTCATCTTTGTGAACACCCTTGGTGGTATAGCCCAATATCAAATCCCTTTGACGATGTTCCCTTAGTTTTTCAATAACATTTCCAGCCTGATGATGTGATTGATAATGAATATCCACTTCTTCATTTCCTCCGCTGATGTGCTGATAAAACTCCCGAAAAACAGGTACCAGTTGTTCAATAAAAGCAGTTCTTTGTTCAAAAATCTGTTGGCCCAACAGGGTCATCTGCTCATCCCATACATCAAACTGGGCATGCAGGGAATCATTAAGTCTTTCACTTTTTTTGAGCAGGGTGTTTCGTTGCATCAGTGCCCGATTGTACCTGATCACCTTCTCCAAATAAGGTTTATCATACTGAGACACTACGCTGTCGATATACCTTCTTCTCTGGTCGCTGCCTTCCACAATCAAGCGTTCATCCGAAGGGGATATCATTACAAGCGGCAACAACCCGATGTGTTCAGAGAGTCGGGAATACTCTTTCTTGTTTCGTTTGAACTGTTTTTTCTGATTCCTTTTCAAAGCTACATAAATCTGCTCATCACTATCATTTCTGTCGAAAGCCCCCTGAATCACAAAAAAATCTTCATCGTGGCATATATTCTGACTATCAATGGAATTAAAATAGCTTTTACAAAAAGAAAGATAATAAACAGCATCCAGCAGATTGGTTTTCCCGGCACCATTGGGCCCGACAAAGCAGTTTATTCCGTCACAAAACCCCAGCTCAACCTGCGAAACATTCTTGTAATTCAGGATATTCAGATGCTTAAGATACACAATTCGTATTATTTTAAAGTGATTCGAAGAAATCCTCAGTTTTGGCAATAAAGATCCATTTTAGACTGAACTAATCAATGAAACAACAAAAATAAGCAAAGAAAAAAGAGCAAAAGCCATGCCCGGCTATTTTTTTTGTCTTTGGCTGTTTTGAATAATAGTGAAAAGAATTACATTTGCCTACGGAAAAAAATTTAAATTCGATATGGCAAAAAACCAACAACACGAAGACAGCTTTGAAAATGTAGAATCGGCATTAACAAAAACCGAACAATTTATCGAAGACAATCAGAAGCTGATAAGTTTTGCAGCCATTGCATTAATCATTCTTGTAGGTGGCTATTGGGCTTTTAAGAAACTATACATGGAGCCATTGCAAAAAGAAGCTCAGGAAACAGTATTCCAGGCTCAGCAATATTTCCAAACCGACAGTTTTAACATTGCCCTGAACGGTGACGGTATGAACCCAGGATTTCTGGAAATAATCGACCAGTACGGAGCTACGGATGTAGGTGAACTGGCTGAATATTATGCAGGCGCTTGCTACCTGAACCTCGGAGATTATGAAAGTGCAATTGACTATTTGAAAGGATTTTCGACCGATGAGCCAATTTTAATGGCTACTGCTCAGGGAGCTATCGGAGATGCATACCTGCAACTGGGAAGTAACGATGAAGCCATTAAATGGTACACCAAAGCATCAAATCTGGACAACGATCTTATCGCTCCCACCTATCTTTTCAAACTGGGACTCCTTTTTGAAGAATCAGGAGAGAATAAGAAAGCGATTGAGGTTTACAACAAAATCAAAAATGAATTCAAAAACAGCTCTGAAGCCCGTCAGATTGATAAATATATTACCAGAGCCAAAATCAAAAACTAAATATTTGTTTACAATAAACAAATATCTGTGAAATTTATTATATTAAAGGTTGTCTGTTTTTTCCGGACAACCTTTTTTTAGATATCGAAAAAACATTTCATTTTCCTAAAAACCGAAACATGGCAACGAATCTTAAAAACCTCTCAGAATACGATCCAACACAAGTACCTTCAGCAGAAAACATGAAATTCGGGATCATCGTATCGGAATGGAACCCGGTTATCACCGATGCCCTGATGCAAGGAGCCTGGGATACGTTAATAAAACAGGGAGCCATATCTGAGAATATTACAGTTGCGCATGTCCCCGGCAGCTTTGAATTAACTCACGCAGCCAGACAATTCATTAAAAAAACCGATGTGGATGCCGTCATCTGCCTGGGATGTGTGATTAAAGGAGACACCCCTCACTTCGATTTTGTCTGTCAGGGTGTAACCCAGGGAATAACGCTTCTGAATGCAAAATATGGGAAACCTGTTATTTTTGGTGTTCTTACAACCGACAATCAGCAGCAAGCAATTGACAGAGCCGGTGGCAAACATGGAAATAAAGGCGATGAAGGAGCCATAACAGCAATTAAAATGGTCGCACTAAACCAGGAATTAAAAAGCTAAAAAAATGTCCAGATTTCACCTTCAGAGAAAAACAATTGAACCGGTCATTCAGTTTGTGGGGAAACAGTTTCTTGAAACAGCTTCAATTCAGCTGTTTCGTTTTTCGGAACAAAAATTTTCTGAATTAAGTTCCGAAGCTGATTTTGACCGGATACGCAACAATCTGGAACAATCTGAGGAGGAAATTCTCTGGATTAATCTGCATGGAATTCACGATACCAGGCTGGTTCATGAAATCGCCGATCAGTTCAACATTGACCGTTTAATCATTCAGGATATTGTTGACACCAATCAGCGTCCAAAGGTGGAATTGCATCCCGAACTTCTATTTGTTTCGGTTAAATCCCTGCTCCCATCCAATCATCAAAGCATTGAGGCGGAGCAAATTAGTTTTATCCTCAAAGACAATGTGCTGTTATCCTTTCAGGAAAAAAAGGGAGACCACTTTGAACACATCAGGCGACGAATTCGTGAGGGAAAAGGCAGGGTTCGAAAAAGTGAGGCCGACTACCTCTTGTATCTTTTACTCGATGCCATCACGGGCAATTGTTACACAACTCTAAACGACTTGGAATTGCAATTAGACATACTGCCCGAACAAATCATGCAAGATCCAAAACCCGAATACATCGCATCTCTTGAAGAAATAAAACGAAACCTTTTTGCACTCCGAAAAGCGGTCACACCAATGAAAGAGACCATCTTGTTTACAGAAAAAGGACGGGCGGAACAAATCAGAGCCCAAACGCTCCCCTATTTTTCTGATTTAAAAGACCAGCTGATGCAACTCATCGACGAAGCTGATATTAACCTTACCCGCGCGGAAGGCACCACGAACCTGTTTTTCTCTTACCAGGGCCACCGAATGAACGAAGTGATGAAAGTCCTTACCATCGTGGCCACCATCTTCATTCCCATTACGTTTTTTGCCGGAATCTATGGGATGAATTTTGAAAAGATGCCCGAGCTTACATGGCAATACGGATATCCTGCTGCATGGGGACTCATGGTAATTTCAGCACTTGTAATGCTTCTCTATTTCCGCCGCAAAAAATGGTTTTAACACCACCAATCACTATTTCATAGCATCAAATGCAACCGTAAAGCAAGAGCCGACTCCCGGCTCACTGGTTACCCATATCCGGCCTTTGTTAAGGTCAACCATCTGTTTCGACAACATCAGACCAAGACCAGTTCCGGCCTCTTCACTGGTGCCAGTGGTGGATATATTACCTGAAAGAGAAAATATTTCTTTCTGTTTAACCTTTTGAATTCCTATTCCCGTGTCTTCTATATGCAAAAGAATTTGAGTCGCTTCCATTGCGGAATAGCAACGAACAGAGCCTCCGTTTCTGGTAAATTTAATTCCGTTATGAACCAGGTTACGCACAATAAATTCCAGCATATCTTTATCAGCTTTGACAAATAAACCTTCCGGAAGATCATTCTTTAGCAAAATATTTTTCTTTTCGGCAATCATGCCAAGCTGCTTATAGCACTTCTCTACCAGGTTCCTTAATTCAATTTTAACGTGAACAGGCTTCAGCTGTCCAAGTTGTGATTTGGACCAGGTAAGCAAATCGTCCAGCAATTTATATGTTTGTTCCGACATACTGCTGATTCGGTTCGCCATCTGTTTTATTTCCGGTATCGACTGGTCCTCTATGCCGTCACTAAGAAGCGAAGCAAAACCAATAATAGTCTGAAATGGGTTTCTAAGGTCATGTGCAATAATGCTGAAAATCTTATCTTTGGTATCGTTTAGTTCTCTCAGATGGGCCTCACTCTCCTTTAGTCGGTTTTCCATATTCACTTTAATACTCACATCTGAAATCAACAAACAATATTTCACTCCCCCCAGACTGAAAAGCTTGAACTCCAGCACTTTCCCATCACAAAGATTTTCCCATTCAAAAACATCTTCCCCGTGTTGTTGCGTACGATGTTCGTTTAAAAGGCCCGGAATATTTTGATTCTTTAACACTCCTGAAAGTTTCTGCCCGATGAAAGAAATACGGTTAAATATGCTGGAAGATTTTAAATTAGCCTGTTCAATCAGAAAATCATTCAACTCTCCTTCCGATTTTTGAGCTTCCAAAAAAAAGATGCCTACAGGAGAATTCTCAAACAGCTTTTCGAATAATTGCTCTCTTTCCTCTAACTGAGCCTTGAGCTTTTTCCGTTCTGAAACATTGTATTTTACAGCAATAAAACCACTGATTTTCGAATTGTCATCTGAAAATATGGGTGAAATGGAAGCTCTTTCTGTAATTATTTCTCCCGACTTGGTTCGGTTTACAATATCTCCGCTCCAACTCTTCCCACTTCCAATGGTCTCCCATAACTCATCATAAAACTTTTTGGTGTGAAAACCGCTTTTCAAAACAGAGGGTTTCTGTCCGGTAACCTCTTCCCTGGTGTACCCATATACCTTTTCAAAGGTTTTATTTACAAAAACAATAGTTCCGTCGGGTTCGGTTATCAGGATAATTCCTTCTGAATTATCCAGGGCTTTCACAAGCTGTTGTTCTTTTATCATACTTAAAAATTTAGGTATTCTCTGATATATACGGCACAGTCTGGTTAAGGATTTGAACAAACAGGTTTTTTTTGACGACTAATGGCAATGAATACCATAACCGTCCAAAAACGCATGACGTATGTTCATGCAGGCATGACAAGCAACCCTTCCGTTTTTCGTGAGGCCCCTGGACGACATGAATATTTCGCCACATTCATCACAAACGGCACTTTCTTCTATAGGAGCATAATCGGGAACCTCCACTTGCGCTTCACGAACCTCAAACATTTCATCAAAGGAAATTTCCAACAGGCCAAAAGAAGCCTCACGCGAAACCTCTCCAAACCTCTTTTTCAATTCAGGACTGTGATTTTTCTCCACAACTACCGCTTCAAATAACGGGTTAAACTCAGGAACAGAACGCCCGATGGCTTTTCTAATATCATTCTTTGCCCTGACTCTAAACCCCCTGCCTTTTCGGGTTGCAATGGTTACGGCATTTTTTCCGTAATCATT
>NZ_JADQBH010000083.1 GCF_016278715.1 Marinilabilia sp.
TTTAATCAGATTCTTCATTTTTTAAAGTTTAACTTAATTGCTTTCTTATACAAAAGTAAAATAATGCAAAAATTAAACCACAAAGTTGCCTTTTTTTTGTGTGAAGATTATTTCTTCCGAGTTTCTTCTTATCAGTTAAGATAGTATCAAACCTCTAACTTTCGGACTCTGATTCCCAACTACCAAAAACTCCTTATATTAGTCGTCAGAAACATTTTAAGTTATAAATGATATGAAGGTACTGCTCCTGATGATGGGGAAAACTGCTGAGCCATGGCTTCAAAAGGGTGTGAAGCAATATTTTGACCGATTGACCCATTATTTGCCATTTGAAGCCAAAGTTTTACCCGATATAAAAAATGCCGGTAAAATGAAACCGGAAGCATTGAAGCAGTTGGAGGGCGAAGTGATTTTAAAGAATGTAGAAAATTCTGATCAGTTGATGTTACTGGATGAGGGTGGGAAACTGTTCTCTTCGCGTGAGTTTTCAGAATACATGGAAAAACAGATGCTCGGAGGTGCCAGAAGGTTGATCTTTGTAATTGGAGGAGCCTGGGGATTCTCGGACGAGGTGTACGGGCGTGCCAATGGCAAATTATCTTTGTCGCGGATGACTTTTTCTCATCAGATGGTGCGTCTGATTTTTGCTGAGCAGCTTTACAGAGCTATGACCATTCTGAGAAATGAACCTTATCATCACGATTAAGAAGCGGTTTGAATTTTGTTTTTGGAAGATTTGAGTTCTGAGACAGCGCCGTTAATAAAAGAGATTTTTATGAAGAATAAGAGCTCAAAGATCCCAAAGGATAAAACTTAAAACAGGTTCTAATATATTTTGCATGGTTATTGCTTGTCTGAACTATTCATAAATTTCAGGGCTGCTCCGCCTTTGATTAAGGTGCAGACAAAAAAAGTTTTTCTCAATCAAAGTCGTTGTCGGACACAGAATTAATTTGTGAATTATTTGGGTTAACTTCATACAGACATTAAAAAAAGGTTTCTTTATGCCCGGTAGAAGAATTTGGTGGCTTCTGGTAGTTTTGTTTCTTGTTTCAACATCTACAGGGTTGTTGATTGAATTCTTTGCCTCCGGAAATCAGAAACAACAGATTGATATTCAGCAGTTGGAACGCTCCATTCAAAAGCGCCAGATTTCTCTGAATAAGATGCTTAAGCAGTTTCCGGATAGCCTGCTGGAGTATCCAAGTGCTGCCTGGGCTTATATGGATTCGGTTTCTGGAACCGATAATGAAATGTTGATTTTTTATGATAATGAGCTGGTGGCCTGGTCTGATCAACGTTTGCCGGTTCAGGATATTCACCCGGTATTTTTCACACAGCCCTTTATTGAACTGGACAATGGATATTATCTTGTACAGCATTTTCGTTACAATTCCTACTCTCTGGTGGGGCTCTATCGCATCAAAGATTCCTATCCCTATCAAAATAAGTATCTTCACGATCGGTTTGTATTGCCTTCCGGATTGTCTCCGGGGACGAGGATTGTGCGCGATCAGAATTCATCGTGGCAACCTGTATTTGGACTTGAGGGAGAGTATCTTTTTTCTATCAGTGATTTATCTCTCGGAAAAACAGGGAACAATAGTGAAATATATGTGCTGGTAGCTTATCTTCTTTCTATTTTCTCTATTTGGGGGTTAATACTTTTGGGGCTAAAAAAACGACGATCAAGTCGCTGGATTAATCTCCGTTTGTTTTCTGCTGTTACGTTGTTTGGGGTTTTTTATTATTTCGTTTTCTGGCATTCCGGAATGTCGGCTTTCAAAGGGTTAGGCCTTTTTTCGCCCAGGCATTTTGCAATGTCCGATTTTTTGCCTTCTCTGGGAGCACTACTTTTGTTTGCCTTCTTTTTATTTCTGATTTCTTTGCTCATTTTCCGCTTTTTTCGATGGCCCGACATTGCTCCTTTCCGATCGGAGCATGTCCTTGTTAAAAGCTTTTGCTTTTTTTCAGTTAGTATCCTTGTTCAGTTATGGATGCTATACCTGATGGGGTTTTTATATAAGATGGTAGAGCATTCATCCGAACCTTCGGTGTTTTACAAAGTTGTTGAATTAAATGAGATTGCAATCGTTAAAATTGTTATTCTGTCACTTTTGTTTTTTTCTTTTTTGTTGATTGCCGAGAAAGTTGTACGTCTTTATTTGTTCCGGCTGGAGCGGTGGACCATGTCGGTGGTAATTTTATCGGCATTGGTGTTTACAATGATATTTCGGGGAGGAGTTGGTCACGGCGATGGGGATTGGGCAATTCTTTTTACCGGCATCTTATTGTTGTTGCTAGTTTGGGTAAAACGAGATTTTCGCCTTCATCATTCCTATAATACTTTTATATGGATTGTTACCCTGTTTGCACTTTTTACCGGTTCTGTACTAATAAATCTTTCCATCAGCAAAGAAGAGGCTACACGTGAATTACTTGTTGAGAATCTTTCTTATCAATTGCTGAGAGAAGAAGATCCTGTGGCAGAAATGTATCTGGCAGATATTGAAAGCCAGATTCTGCGTGATGCTCCCTTGCGTCAGTTGCTGGCACGTAACAATATTAATCAGATGGCGGTTCAGAATCATTTGCTCAAATACTATTTTTATGGTTACTGGGGACGTTATGAGATGCAGATAGTGCCTTGCTGGCCGGGAGGGAATGTTGTGTTCGAAGAAACGGGAGAGACCTATAATTGCTACCAGTATTTCTTTTCCAAACTAGGCTCTCAGGGGCAGCCAGTAGATGGGAGCGACAATTTTTATTACCTTAATAATGATAATGGGAGGGTCTCATATCTGGGTGTTTTTCGTTTTTTTGAAGGGCATCCACTGGAAACCACCCTGTTTGTGGAACTTCAGTCCAAACCCTACTTTGAGGGACTTGGTTATCCTGAACTCCTGATCAGTCAGAAGGAGCAAGACCGCCTGGCTCTTTTTGAGGGGTATTCGTATGCTAAGTATGTGGATGGGCGTCTTGTTCGACGCTCCGGAGAATACGATTATCATGGCAATTATCGCCAAATCGACTTTGAAGAAGGGAAAACACAGATGGTGAAAGATGATGGATATTCCCATATCTTGTTTAAACCCGAAGGAGATACGTTGGTTATTTTGAGCCGTAAAGACAATTCCGTATCTGAAATATTTATTGTTTTTTCCATATTTTTTATATTATTCTTCATTATAGGACTGATTTTTATTGGAGTGTCTAAAGTTGGAACCGTTTCATTTTCATTTCGGTTGTCGGTTCAGAAACGTATTCAGCTTTCCTTTGTGGGGCTGATGCTCATTATATTGCTGGTGGTGGCTGTCGGGACGGTGCTATACACTGTTGAACAGTTTAAAAATAAACACGATGAACTGCTCAACGATAAGGTCCAATCGGTTCTTCTTGAACTGGAATCAAAAATTGGACTTGAGGGGCCATTAACTCAGGGAAACGAAGAATATCTGAGCTATCAGCTTCAGACCATCTCAAATGTGTTTTTTTGCGATATTAACTTGTTTGGAACAGATGGAATTCTTTTGGCCTCTTCACGTCCCGAAATGTTTGAACAGGGACTGATTGGGGGACAGATGAACCCTTCTGCATTTTACCGTCTTACCCATAAAGGAGAAAACAGGTATCTGGGGCAGGAAACTATAGGTGATTTGGAGTTTCGTTCCTACTATGTTCCATTCTATAACCGGCAGGATATGCTGATGGGCTATATTAATGTACCCTATTTTGTGGCCAATAATGAATTGCGCGAGGAGGTTTCGTCGGTAGTGATGACCGTGGTAAATTTTTACCTTTTGTTTTCGTTCATTATAATAGGTATCACAGTTTTTCTTTCGCGTCGGATAACTCGTCCCCTTCAGGTATTACAGTCCAAACTGGCCGATTTGAAAATCGATAAACATAACGAGAAAATCGATTATCAGGGGAAAGATGAAATTGGTAGCCTGGTGGGAGAATACAACCGGATGGTCGATGAACTGGGCGAGAGCGCTTCACAATTGGCACGAACGCAGCGTGAGCTGGCCTGGCGGGAAATGGCGCGTCAGATTGCTCATGAAATTAAGAACCCGCTTACCCCTATGAAACTTAATATCCAGTATTTGCAACGGGCATGGAACGATAATGTACCGGATTTTGACAGTTATCTGAAACGGGTTACGGGAACCTTAATTGAACAAATTGAAAAACTTTCATCTATCGCAACAGAATTCAGTCATTTTGCTAAAATGCCGGCTGCAAAGCGGGAAAATATCAATCTTATTGATAAAATAAAAAGCAGTGTTACTCTTTTTTCCAATAGTAAGGATGTGGAAATACACGCTGATTTTGAAGAACGGGAGTCCATTATTGTTTATGCCGATGGCGAACAGTTGCTGGGAGTGTTTAATAATCTGATAAATAATGCAGTACAGGCGATTCCTCGAGGGGAGAACGGACAAATCAATATTTCTACATCTGTTCAGAATAACAGGGCCCTGGTGAAGATTAGAGATAATGGGAAGGGCATTTCCGAAGAGATCCGGGAAAAAATGTTTGTTCCCAATTTTACTACAAAAACCAGCGGCATGGGACTTGGTCTGGCCATTGTTAAAGAAATTATTGAAAGTGCGGGTGGAAAAATCTGGTTTGAAACAGAAACCGGAAAAGGAACAACATTTTACATTGAACTACCTTTGGCTTCCCAGTCCTGATTTCGGATAACCCGGGTTTCGGCCCATCGGTCAGCTATTCTGACTTTTTGGGTTGTCAGATAATACAGGTCTATGATATTTAAGACTGGGATAATCTGAACCAGCCCGCGAATGATCGATTTTTCGGGCCACCCCGATAGAGAGGCGTAATGGGGGAGGGCAACGGTTCGGAGATTAAAGAGCTTTTTGCCAAAACTCTGCCCGTTCAAAAAAGAGAGTGAATCCTTGGAAAGCAGATAAATCAGTCCAAACATCCAACCGATTTTTGGGAACAGCGATATCAGGATGGCAATTACAATATCAACCAATCCAGCCAAAAGGCGTTCGCTAAGGGGTACTTTCTCCCACAAAAGTTGTTTGTCGTCCACGTCCATAATTTTTACAAAGATAAGAATACGAAGCAGTTTTCCGATGCATTTGGTATGGAGGTGATGAACCGAAAGGATTTCCGCCGCCTCTTCTATTGAATGTCTTCCATCTTAATGATTCCATTAATTAACGAGTACACAGTAAGGCCGGAAACTGTTTTGATGTCCAGTTTTCGGGTGATATTCTTCCGGTGGGAGATTACTGTGTGGGTGCTTATGAAGAGCTTGGTGGCAATTTCTTTGTTGGTGAATCCCAACGCCACATGTTTGAGGATTAATTTTTCCCTGGGAGTAAGATCTTCTGCCTCTTCTTTTTCTTCGGTTGTTTCGTATTGTTTGAGATGATAACTGATTTTTTCGGTCAGTTTATTTTTCGTGTCAAAAACCGAAATCTGATGGCTGGGACTATCTTCGGGAAGAGGCGTATTTATGATGTAAATAATTCTGGCTTTACTGTGCAATATGGAGGTGAGTTCGTTGTGTGATATAGGAAGCTGAATGGCGCTGTTGAGCAGCAAAATATCAGGGTTATATTCTTTAATTGTCTGCACGATGGTGTCCGGATGGCCCGCGGCTTTGAGTTCCGCCACGCCCTCCGTTTGCTCGAGGAGGCTTACTAAACCTTTTCGAACCAAATAGGATGTCTCTGCAATTAGTACTTTGGCCATAATGCTTTATTGCAGGGTAAATTTATTGTGAAATGCCTCTTCCAGTTTAATGACCTGGGGAATCAGCACACTTTCTTCGAGTATGGTGTGGTCATTGAGGTCGTTTCCCAATCTGAAGATTTCTATCAGTACATTGGTGAACAGACAGTTGTCCGAAGGGGGCGCAAGGTATTTAAGAAGAATGTTGCGCAAATCCAGCAACTTCTCTTCGATGTCACTGTGCTCTTCCAGAAAATCCTTAATGGTATAGCCCCGGGCTGTTTTTAAAAATTCAGCATCCGGTTTCTCCTTGTAAAGGTTTTCTTCAAGATTCAGGATGTAAGGAAAAATCTTTTCCTCCCCTAACTGGATGTGAGTGGTGAATTCTGCAATGTATTCTCTGAAGAATTTAAGCATCAATTGCATATTATGACCACCTGATTGATCCAACGATTCCATCCTGACAATATCTTCTTCAATTCGCGGAATGTGATAATCAATATAACATGAATGTGTGCTGCGAAGATATTTTACCAACCATTTTACGGGGTGATTCATTAGTGTTTCGCCAGGAAAAAAATCCCGTTCATGATACCAACGGGCCAGATTGAGAAAAAAATTCAAGTCTATGTTCTGTTCCTGGCATACTGTTTTAATGCTTTTCTCCTTAAATCCAAAAGGTATTTTAAGTCTCTGAAGAACAGCCAGAAGTTCAAAATCTGACTGCACCAGGTCCGACATTTTTGTAGTGGGGTTTATGTGCATTGCTGTGCTTATTTAGAAATATTATAGACAAAGGTAGTGAAAAGTTGAAGAACATTTACTTCTTCTATCCGAAATGTCTGGACTAAAAGTCTTTATGCGCAATGCTTGAACAACAGTTTATTTAACCCATCAGTCTTTTATTTGTGAAACACAAAACCAGATGGGATTTTCCATGTTTTTTGTTTGGAGTATAATTTGGATGTTTTCGCCTGGGGAAAAAATATGACGGATTAAACGGTAATTCACCTGAGTTTATGAACAAACTCCTTAGTGGAGGTTTAATACAAAAAAGGAGACTGCTTTTCGTTGCAGTCTCCTTTTTTATTATTTCTTTCTGAAAAATATATTCATCGGAACTCCAGTGAAATTCCACCTCTGACGCAATTTATTTTCTATAAATCGCTTGTAGGGGTCTTTAACGTACTGTGGAAGGTTACAGAAAAACGCAAATGAGGGAACTGATGCCGGTAATTGGGTAATATATTTGATTTTGATGTACTTCCCTTTGTTGGCTGGCGGTGGATTGTTCTCAATGATGGGCAGGAGATATTCGTTAAGTTTAGCGGTTCCAACTTTCCTGGACTTGTTTTCATAAACGGCCAAAGCTTCTTCCAATGCTTTGAAAATACGCTTTTTCTCTGTGGCAGAAGTAAAAATGACCGGATAGTCGGTATAAGGTGCTGTCAGGGCTTTTAAAGCCTCTTCAAATTCTTTGGCTGTGTTGTTCTCTTTTTCAATGAGGTCCCACTTGTTGACCAAAATCACAACCCCTTTTCGGTTGCGTTCAATCAGACTAAATATTTTATGATCCTGACCTTCAAAACCACGGGTGGCATCAATCATGAGCAGGCAAACGTCGGAATTTTCTATGGCCCTGATGGCCCGCATCACCGAGTAGAATTCTAAATCTTCATGAACTTTGGTCTTTTTTCTGATTCCGGCAGTGTCCACCAGGAAGAAATCATGACCATATTTATTGTATCGGGTAAATATGCTGTCGCGTGTGGTTCCTGAAACGGGGGTGACAATGTTGCGGTCTTCTCCGATAAGGGAATTAATCAATGAGGATTTTCCCGCATTGGGGCGTCCAACAACAGTGAATCGTGGCAATTCAAGGTCCTCTTCTTCTCCCTTATCCGGAAGAATCTTTACCAGATGATCCAGTAATTCGCCCGTCCCTGCACCATTAATTGCCGAAATGGGGAATAAATCACTTAATCCCATCGAATAAAAATAGGAAGCTTCGGGGATTTGCTGGTTATTATCTACTTTATTTACTGCAATGATTACATGTTTTGCTTTCCTGCGAAGAATTTCCGCAACAGCTTCGTCAAAATCGGTAACGCCCGTGCTTACATCAACTACAAAAACGATGACATCAGCCTCCTCAATGGCAATAAGAACCTGCTCACGAATGGCATTTTCAAACTGGTCATCCGAGTTGATGGCATATCCGCCGGTATCTACCACCGAAAAACGGACCCCATTCCATTCCGATTTTCCGTAAATTCGGTCACGCGTTACCCCGCTGGCTTCGTCAACAATAGCCTGACGAGATTCGGTAAGTCGGTTAAAAAGAGTTGATTTGCCTACATTTGGTCGACCTACTATGGCCACGATGTTCCCCATGTTATTATTTGATTATTTACTATTTTTCAATTTTAAAAAGTGGGCAAAGGTAATAAAAATGATTGATTCACAGGCTAAATCAATCCTACTTCTCATATCCAAAGTTCTTCAGGAAATTATCCTGATCCCGCCAATCCTTGGATACTTTTACATACAGCTCCAGATATATCTGTTTGCCTAGAAAGATTTCAATTTCCTTGCGTGAATCTATTCCCAGTTTTTTGAGAGCTTTTCCCTGATGCCCTATTATAATACCTTTCTGGGAATCACGACTTACATGAATTACTGCTCTGATGTCGGTTCTTTTGGGGCCATCATTGAATTCTTGAACTTCTATTTCTACCGAGTAGGGAATTTCTTTCTGATAGTTGAGCAATATTTTTTCCCTGATGATCTCCGATATAAAAAAACGTTCCGGCTTATCTGTTAATGCATCTTTGTCGAAAAACGGGGGAGATTCGGGCAACAACTCAACTATTCTGTCATAGAGGTTCTGAATGTTAAAGTTATGCAGGGCCGACATAGGATATACTTCTGCACGGGGAATTTCCTTCTCCCAGAAATCAACCAGATCTTCCAGCTCTTTTTGCTGGATAAGGTCAATTTTGTTGATGCCCAACAGAACCGGAATGTTGCTCTTTTTCACCAACTCCAGAAATTCATTGTTCTTGTCCGGCGTTTCCACCGTGTCGGTTATATAAAGGAGTATGTCCGCATCCGAAAGAGCCGATTTGGAAAAATGAAGCATCGACTCCTGAAGTTTATATTTTGGTTGAAGAACTCCCGGTGTGTCGGAAAACACTATCTGATAATCCTCTTTGTTGACAATACCAAAAATACGATGGCGGGTTGTCTGGGCTTTAGAGGTAATTATAGATAACCGTTCTCCAATTAAGGCATTTGACAAGGTGGATTTTCCCACATTGGGATTACCTATTATATTAACGAAACCGGCTTTGTGTGTCATAACTTATTTGTGTTGAATTTTGTGCGAAGATACAACAACTGTGTAGATTTTCTTTTAGGAGGTTTTATTTATTAAATAAAAATCCAGCCAAACTCCACGAGCTATGAGCTACGAGCCACGAGCTACCACCCAAAGCCGCCCCATACTCCCCGCC
>NZ_JADQBH010000024.1 GCF_016278715.1 Marinilabilia sp.
GCACTGGCCCCAAAAAGAACCAAATCCCGATTATGGTTTTTGTGAGTTTTCTTCATGAAAACTTTACAAAATCTATATCGGGACTAGTCATGGCGAATATGATTCGCATCCGGCTGACGGTGTTGAGAAGCCATTGTCGGATGGGCTTTCCGATTTTAAAATGATTCGCCTGGAAAAGTGTGGTCATGTGCTATGGAAGGAAAGGCAAGCCCGGAATGAGTTCTTTCAGATTCTGAAAGAAGAAATAGAGCAGGTACAATAAATACTGAAAGGTTATTTTAGAATATAAAAAATTCAAAATTGTAGTATTAAACTATTTGTATTGCAGTGAATGAAGATTATCATCTTTTTAATCACATAGTAGCGAAGGTCTTTAAAATGGCAAATATTAATCAGTTAAGTCATAATTTTAAGCTGTCTGTTTTTTTCTAGGAATACAAAAGGAGTCTGGCTTCAAGGATTATTTAAATTTTTCACCCTAAGAAAATCATAATTATTCCAACCCTAATGAAATTTACTCGTCTTAAAAAAAATTACCCAGAGGTTCTCTTAAATGGTATTAGCTTCGTTCCGGAGTGCTCCGTGTTGTTGATAGTTGAGGTTTGATTTGCCTGAAAAGAATGTTTGTGGTATCCAGACCTTTAAGATCAATTTATGAAGAAAATTTTACTCCTTTCATTTTTCTCATACTTCCACGGGTCAAAATCCTCAGGATTTTTTGAATCCAAAAGTCTGGTCTGGTTAAAGACTGATACAAAAAGCCATTGGTGGAAAGAATTTCGTAATTAGGTCTTGGAGGCATCCCCTCTGACATCTTTGCCACAGAAAAGACTTTCCGGTTAATTAGAAGTGTCTGACCAGAAAGTACCTTTTACTTCGCAAGCCTCGCAACCGCCACTTTGTGAACCGGCACATGATAACTAAGATGCTTTCCCGACTTTGCAGACTGGCTCTAATTTACATCCAATTGTTTTATTCAAAACTTTTATAAGAAATTTTTAAACATCATCCCATGAAGGGGTGGCAGTAATCCTATAACAAACTTAAAAACAAAAAAAAATGACGTATTCAGTTAAAATTTTAAATGGTTTATTTGCTGTATTGATAGCCCTCAGTTTTGTTCAATGTGAGAAGGATGATACCTCTCCAAAGCAAAACGATACCATCCAAATGAATGGCAATGACTTTTCCATATCTTCTGCCACGATGATTGGTGTGTCTATTGGCGATAGCGGGCATACGGGTATTACTCTGATTAGTGGGAGTGAGACTCAGGCCAATACATTAACCATGGATGTGGAGTCGTTTACACGGAAAACGATTGAAGGAGAATATGCTTATCCTGAAGCTGAAGGCAAAAAGCTACTGGACGACTGGTTGACAAACTATTCAGTTTTTGATGGTTCAACAATGGAGTCGTCGAACCTTAAAGCGGGAGAAGTAACCATCATTCATAACGGAGACAACAACTATACCGTTGAAATGGATCTGACAATGAAAGATGGGGTAACTTTTTCCGGCTTATTTGCAGGGGATTTTCAGGTAATGTTTAATAATCAGTGAAATTTGAAACAGGGCAATGTCAAAATACCGACAATTGCTTTACTATATGACCAACATTTTGGCCCAATAAAACTGAACAGGTTTCATTAGGCCTGATTAATTGACTTTCGTCGAACTTCGTTTCACAAATAATCAATTACGAAGATTTATGAATTTATCAGGCTGGTTGTCAAAATAGGGAATTAAAAATAAAATTTTAAAATGAATAGCTATTGCATCGGTTTGTAATGGCTATATTCAAAAACAAAACCCTGAAATGAAAAAATTATTACTTGTCTTTACACTACTTAGTATCTTTATTGTTAACATTCGTGCCCAGGAAGATATATCGCAGTATTTTGATGATGGAGGAATATCTGAATACAGTAAATTAGTAAAAATTGGAATTGATCTTTTTAACGGAGAGTATTCTGTATTATATGAACAGGAGGTATTCAGAAATATGTCCGTTGAAGCATCGATGGGATTGATTTCAATAAGTCGTCAAAGCAACCTGCACAATTACAATCCCCGTTATGATCTGCCCCAATCGGGCACCGGGGTTTTCTTCGCCGCCAACATCCGTTTATATTTAAGAGAGTATTACGAACGATGGTATATCGGGTTTAAACCCAAATTTAATATTATGGGCGGAAAGCTAATGACCGATATTGTCTTTTTTAATGGTGGATATCAATTACCCCTTCAAAAAAATTTAACACTTGATTTTAATCTTGGAATGGGCGTTAGAACTTATAAGTACACGGAAGAGGTTACAACCGTGCTTACATACGAAGACCGGGATACGCACTTCTATCTTCCTGCAACAATAAAACTTGGATATGCATTTTAATTTCCTTTAAAATAAGATTATGAAGATCATACTGACATTTTTACTTTTCATATCTGCAACACTTTGGTTATCTGCAGAAGAAATACATTACAATGTAAAATCTACCGAAGTACTTCGGGATAGATTACTGGAACGAAGTGCCGGACTAAAGGCAATTGGCTCAATTAATGATCATGCCTATATTTTGTACCAACCATTTACTGCTATCTATGATGGTTCTACTATCGGAGGTGGGAAGATGGGGCATCACATAGGTATGTTTGATAAAGATGTAAATCTGGTAAAAAAGACAAAGCTGAACCCCGGGCCAAATGGTAGAAGCGTTGATTTTGAGGGGGCTCAGGTTATCAATGAAAAATTACTTGTTTTCTTTTCCTTTCAGAATGAAGAAAAAAAGAGTCATTACTTGTTTTCCCGATCATTGAACCCTGAAACACTTGAACTGAATGATGATACAAAAATGATTGCCGAGTTGGACTATTCCGGAATCAGTAAATACAAAAGAACTTCGGTTCAATATGAGCTCTCAGAGGATGAAAGTAAAATAATGTTCTTTTATACTGTTCTAAACCGAAAGAACGAACCCCTGCGCTTTGCTGTTCATGTTTATGACAGCGAATTAAATTCAATATGGCAAAACAGTGTGGCCCCTGGTTTTGAAGAGGGTGTTTTTAGTTATCAGCAATTCCGGGTTGACAACAATGGCGATGTGTATTTACTAGGGACTCATTATGCTGATAAGAAGAATTATTTTGATTCGGCTAAGTTTAATGATCATGATTTCTTCTCGAAGGATACATATTTTACTGATGTTCCAAACTTTACCTACCAATTGTATAAATTCTCGAATAATGGGGCTAAAGAAGAATCTTTGGATATAAATCTCGATTCGAAATTTATCAGAAGCATGAACTTTACCGTAATAAATGGCAAAACACAGGTTAACGGAGTCTTTTCTGATCCTGAAACCATTAGTGCAAGAGGTGCTTTTTCCTTTATACTTGATGTTGCAAGCGGGGAAAAAACAGAAGTAAGTACGGAAATTTTTTCGAAAGACCTGATAGAGAAAGGATTTTCTGAAAAGCAAATAAAACGCTTTAGACGCAGCATTAAAGATAAATCCGAATACGACCCTTTCGATTATATTATCAGCGAAGTTAAGACACTGACTGACGGCACCAAATATTATACTGCAGAGCAATTTATTACTGGCACAAAAAAAGAGCAAAGTGGAAATCAGGTTACGTACACACCTATTTATTTCTACAGCAACGTGTTTGTTGTTCGATTAAATGCATATAATTCAATAAAAAGTATTGAAAAAATAAGCAAAAGGCAATACTCTTTAGCCACTTCGAGATATAACTCTTTTATTGATTTTGAGAAAGATGGTAGCTTGTATTTTATTTACAATACCATAGAAAAGAAAGACGGGTTTTTTAAGAATGCTGAAATAGGCGAGACTTACATTTCAAAAATCGATGACAGCGGCAATACACCGGAGGTATATAAAACTCCTGAATCCAATAAGGCTCCCCTTATGATGCCTGCCACAAAAGTAGAACTTCCCAATCATTCAATACTATACGGTATGATGTCAGCCAACTTTAAGGATTATAAGTTTGAAATTATAGATGTAAAATAGAAAGAGACAGCGTGGGTTTTGAATGGGATTTACCAATACGTTGTATGTTGGCGGTAAAGGAATATTGCATTCACTAAATGCCGAGACCCGGGTGTGTTAATAAAAAACAGCAATAAAGTTATATCCAAATCGAGGCAAGAGGTTCTGAAAAAATAATCAGTGAATTTTGTAATGCCGTGAAAAAGAAAATTCCATTGAATGAGTAAGAGAAGAACTAAGAATTGTGGTAAATTAATGGCAATAAAGTTATTTTTTATTGCCATTACATTGATAGATATTTATTTGATGGAGACAGATATTGCTTTTTATACGATTCAAATTCATTTGCTTCAGCTTTAGTGAGGTAAGTTGGTTTGTCTCGAAGACTTTTGAAGATAATAGAGCTCAAAAAAACGGATTCACTGTTATCAATGAATCCGTTTTGTTTATTTTAGAACATATATTGCAGCGTTGCTCCAATCCTGAAATAGGATCCATCAATAATGGTATATCTCAGTTCCGGAGCCAGATTCAGATTATCAGCAACTCTGTAGTTGGCTCCAACCCCCAGGTTTAAACCTATTTCAGAACCGTTGTCTTCATAGCCAGGTACATCCATCGTTACTTCGCCCAAATATGGCACAGTTTCAGTAACAGTTTCTGATGGGACATTGATTTTCCAGAAAGTAAAGGACAGACCGGCCAGTCCGTAAATATTCAGATCATCACTTTCCTCATGGAAAATATAATGACCATCTAAATCAAGAATATTCCAACTTACATAATCCTTTTCAAAGATATGCGTAAACCCTAAAGAACCTTCCCATATTTCATCAATCTCATAGACTCCGTTAAGCGTAAGACCTACATTTTGAATCTCGGAGGCATAAAAGAAACCCCCTCCGGCTCGTAGCTTAGAAGAATCAAATGATTGCGCGAAGAGGCTTCCGCAAAGAAGCACAGAAAGACTTAATAGTAACAGTTTTTTCATGTTCAAAAGAAATTATAATTAATGAATATGGTTTATTGTGATGTAAAAATGGGATTTTTTTTCAAAAAGAAGAATTTTTAGTTAACCAGACTTACTCAAAAATTAGCCTAATACGATGTTGTTCAATTATTTACGAAAAATGGGCATTCACGATAAAATTTATTTGAAGATTAATTTTTATTCCCTGGATTATTTCCGGCTTCCAGATAAGGTTTTTCGGTCGACATAAAACGCTTTAGTTTGTCGGTATAATGTTCGAGTTCTGTTTTTTTCAAAGATATACCGGCGTATTTCGTTTTTGGTTCAGTTACATATTTGCTTTTTAAATATGTTGCAGGAGACCAATTCTCAAAGGATTTATATGCCCCCTACGCTGAAGGGAGAAGATGAAGCCATAGAGAATGTTGTATCACATAAGAAAGGAAAATTTTACACTAGTGTGGCAATTACTAAATTCCTTCACTAATTTCAAGCGCTTTTTTCCTTTCTGCTTCAACGGGGTTTTTAACCGTAGCTACGGCTATGCTTTGCAAACCCCGTCTGGCATAAAGAAAAAAATCACATAAAATTTAAGTAAACCAATTTAATAACTGACACACTAGTAATGATTATTTCTACGATCGATATACCCTGGAACTACACCGGGTGAATGGCGACCGCTATGATGAGGCTGATTTTGCGGAAAAACTGTCGAGGATAAATTATGATATACATACAGGAGCGATTTTGGGGTTTCCCGGAAAAATCCTTGTTTTTTAGTAAGTCTGATTCTTGCCAGCCTTCCCGTTACCGGGGTTCTGATGTGGACAAATTAAAGTGGGGGAGGCCGGAAGAGGGTTAACAAAAGCAGATTGGCTTGACATTTTGATACTACATTTAATTATGGTTACCCGAAATGCTCTTTTGAGCGTCCCATCTACCGGAAGAATTTCTTTTTTGTACCGATCATTATCGTTACTTTTGAGAGGCAGAATAGAAAAAACCATCCATGTTTATTATCGGCATTTCAGGGGCATTTATACCGTACCTTTTTCTGGTGGGGGTTTTGGTGGTTTTTTCCATCCGCATTTCTGCTTGTACTTCTGAGGGAACAGATGAATTTGATGGGTTGGCTCCCAGGGAGATTTCTTCTGATTTGTGTACCTCATCACCAAGTTCAACTACAGCCTTTTATTTTTACGAGAATTGTCTTCAGGAAGAACCGCAAACAATTTCTGGAATAAACAAGCAATCGGGAGTTAGGGAGGAGATTCAGATGTTTTTTGATTTTGTTGATTCTCAGTGTAGATTTGCCTTGTTGTTTTATACACTTTCACAAGTTGAAAAGTTTTGTTGTAGCGGTCTTTCTCCGCCTCAATTCCTGAGGTCAGAAAACCACCACGTTTAGGCACTTTTTTTCATTTTCAGAACCGTTTCATTAAATATTACCGATCCTCATTATGATTGGATTAATTGGTTTAAGCCATAAAACTGCCTCTCTCGTTATAAGGGAGTACTTTGCTTTTGACAGCAATAAGGTCAACACCTTGTCTCAGGTCATTGTACAGTCAGGTGAGATTGATGGAGTAATTATTGTTTCCACATGCAATCGCACAGAATTTTATTTTACTACCCCCTCGCGCTGTATTAAGGGGGCAATTCAACATATTGATGCCTGTCTCAAGGATTATGTAAAAGCAGATATAACAGACCAAAATCATTTTTATCATTTTTTTGATAAAGAAGCAGTACATCATCTTTTTCGTTTGATTTCGGGCCTGGAATCTATGGTATTCGGGGAGTATCAGATAGTATCTCAAATCAAAAAATCCTTAAGTGTTGCTCAGGAAAATAAAACATCTGGCACTATTCTCTCAAGACTTTTTACCAAGGCCCTGGAAGTAAGTAAACAGGTACGAACCAAAACGGGGATTAATCAGGGTGCTTTTTCTGTAAGCTATGCAGCGGTGGAGAAATGCCGGGAACATTTTTCCGATCTGTCAGGTCGTAGTATTTTGCTGCTGGGAGCCGGAGAAACCGGAGAACTGGTGGTTAAGAATTTGTATAAAAGAGGGTGTCGCAATATTACCATAGCCAACCGAACTTTTTCAAAAGCTGAAGAACTGGCCCATCGATACAACGGCCAGCCATTACGTATCGAAGAGCTTTCTGCTGCCTTGAAAAACTGTGATATAATAATTACTTCCACCAGTGTTGAGCATATTATAAAATTATCAAAGGCAGAATCTTTCTCCCCGGGTCATAAAATTGTGATGATAGATCTGGGAGTTCCCAGGAATATTGATCCTTCACTGGGAGAACTGCCAAATGTGAAGTTGTTTAATATAGACCATCTGCAAAAAGTTGTACTTCATAACGAGGAGAAAAAGAAGAGTTATTTGGATACAGCTAATAAAATAATAGCAATAAAAGCCGGGGAGTTTGATGACTGGCTGGTGAGCCGCAAATTATCCCCTGCAATTCAAAATATGATTTTTTCGGTTCAGGAAGTAAACATGGGAGGGTTAGAATCGTATGGAACTTCCCTTTCGGAGGAGGAAAAGGAATTATTGCGATCCTATAGTCGTCATCTTACAGATAAAATGGTAAGCCGGCTTGTGAAGAATCTAAAGATAACTACCGCTAACGGCCGCAAAGATGATATAATTAAAGCTATTCATCAACTCTTTGAATAATTTTCGGGTATGCAGAAAAACGTTGTAAATATAGGAACCCGGAGCAGTCGGTTGGCCATGTGGCAGGCAGAAGAAGTACGATCAGCTCTTGAGCGGAATTTTGCCAGGTTAAAAGTTAATATAGTTATCCGTGAGACTTTGGGTGACAAGGTTCTGGACAAGGCTTTGTCTAAGATAGGAGATAAAGGGTTATTTACTAAGGAAATAGAAGCCGGGTTGGAAGCCGGGAACCTGGATGTGGCAGTTCACAGTCTGAAGGATTTACCTACGACTTTACCTAATGGATTGATATTGGGGGGTGTATTGACCCGTGGAGAGGTGAGGGATGTATTTATTTCACGGGACGGCCGAAAACTGCGCAATTTTATGCACGAAGACCGGATTGGAACTTCCAGTCTTCGACGACAGGCCCAGCTATTGCATTTTAATCCGGAACTTAAGATTGTTGATATTCGGGGGAATGTGGAGTCACGTCTGAGGAAGATGGAAGAAGGACATTGCGAAGGTGTTGTACTGGCAGGAGCAGGGGTCGAGCGACTTGGCCTGAAAAACCGTATAACCGAATATCTTAGCCCTGAAATAATGCTTCCGGCCGTTAGTCAGGGAGCTGTTGCCATGCAGATAAGGGATCAGGATTCCGAAATGGCAGAACTGATACAATCTATTTCTGATCCTTTGGATATGCAGGCTGTCAGGATTGAACGCAGGTTTCTGAAAACTGTTGGAGGGGGATGTCAGGTACCTGTGGCCTGCTATACCGAGATGAGCAAGAATGAAATAAAGATAACTGGTTTGATTGCCTCCGTTGACGGGCGGATACTTCTTCGAAAAAGTGTTTCCTGCGAGCCAGGGAAGGCCATTGAACAAGCAGAACATCTGGCAAAGACGTTGCTTGAAATGGGAGGAAGGGGAATTTTGAATACGATCCGTTAATTACTTCCATCCAGGCAGCCTTGAATAATTTTACTTAAAATAATAGATTGGAATGAGAAAGCCCAGGGTTATAGCCACCTGGCCGGAGCAAACCTCCGGTATTTTCACTTCTTTATTGGAAAGTAAAGGAGTTGAGGAGCTTTCTATGCCTTTGACCGAAATCATTGAAACCCAGATTACTTTCAAGCACCCCATAGAAAAATATGACTGGATTGTATTTACCAGTAAAAACGGAGTGAAGCACTTCTGGCAGAATCAGTTCAAACATAAGCAAAATAAAATTGCTGTAATAGGAAACGGAACGGCGAAAGCATTTGAGGAATTGCCTTTTAAGCCTGATTTTGTTGGGAGCGGGCAATCGGGACAACAATTTGCCCAAGAATTGAAACCAGTTATCAGGCCCGGACAAAAGCTTTTGCTTGCACTGGGAGACAGAGCTTCTAACGTGTTGGAAGAGGCTTTTGCCGAAATTTGTATAGTGGAAAGAATAGATGTGTATGCCACAGTGAAGGCACCGGTAATTGATCCGGAAATAATGACTTTAGTGGAGAATAACGCTTATGATGTTATTGTGGTCAGCAGTCCTTCGGCTGTTCAGCA
>NZ_JADQBH010000161.1 GCF_016278715.1 Marinilabilia sp.
TTCCGATCTGAATGAGAGGTCGTGTGGTTCAGTTCGATCCAGCCACTGTCAACATGGATCGCTTTGTGATGCGAATCGGAGATGGTTCTTTTGGCGGGAAAGGGCGTGGACTGGCCTTTCTCAGTAATTTTATCGAAAATATTGATTTCAATTCCATTGTTCCCGATTTGAATGTTAAGATTCCGCCTACCACTATTATTGGAGCAGGGGAGTTTACCGCTTTTCTTGAGAAAAATAATTTTCAGAAGTCGGTTTATGATGAAAAAAACTATGAGGAAATAAGAAAACAATTCCTTTCGGCTCGCCTCAGTGATGAGGTGGTTCGAAAGTTGCGCCAGTATGTGGAGTATATGGAATCCCCATTGGCTGTGCGGTCATCCGGTTTGTTTGAAGACAGTTTGTTGCAGCCCTTTGCAGGTGTTTTTGCCACTTATGTTTTACCCAATAATGATCCCAATCCTGAAGTGCGTTTCGACCAACTTGCTTCTGCTGTTAAGTTGGTTTATGCATCTATTTTTAGTCCCACCGCCCGCGATTATTTTGATGCGGTACATTATAAAATTGATGAGGAAAAGATGGCGGTTATCATCCAAAAACTGATAGGACAAAAGACGCATGAACGATTTTATCCTCATGTAAGTGGAGTGGCCCAATCGTTTAACTATTATCCGTTTTCTTACATGAAACCTGAAGATGGGTTTGCTGTAATTGGAGTGGGGCTTGGAAAATACGTTGTTGGAGGAGAAAAAGCATGGCGTTTTTGTCCTCGATTTCCCAATCTTGAATTGAGTTCTTTGGGCGATCAAATTAAAGACTCGCAGGATTATTTTTATGCGGTAGATTTAGAGGATGACAGCTCCTCTCTAATTAATGATGGGGAAGATGCTTTTGTCCGTAAACTTAATATTTCCGAAGCCGAGGAAGATGGCAACCTGAAACATTGTGCCATGGTTTACGATATCAATAATGACAGACTTACTACAGACCATTCGATACGGGGCCCCCGAGTGGTGAATTTTGCCAATATTCTGAAATATGATTTGGTGCCTTTGCCCCATGCGCTTGATGTATTGCTGCGCTATTTTAGAGAAGCGATGGGGGCGCCTGTAGAAATTGAGTTTGCATTGGATCTGGATGCCGCTCCAAATGGTCATCCCACTTTGTGGCTCTTGCAAATAAAGCCACTGATACGACTAGAGAACCATATGGATGTTGATTTTAGTGAAGTAAAGGAAGACCGCATTGTTTTAAAATCGGATAAGGGGATGGGAAATGGACGATATGAGCACATTCAGGACATCGTATTTATGGATGTGGAAAAGTTTGACAGAACTAAAACCCGGGATATGGCTGCAGAAATGGCCGAACTTAATAAGAAGATGGAAGCGGAGGGGCGCGAATATGTCCTTATTGGTCCCGGACGTTGGGGAACACGGGATCCGTCAACCGGGATTCCGGTATACTGGTCTCAAATATCTAAGGCACGGGTGGTTGTAGAGATGGGACTGCCTGATTTCCCGCTGGATGCATCCCTCGGGTCACATTTCTTTCATAATGTAACCTCCATGAATGTAGGATACTTTTCCGTTCGCAGGGAAAGTGAACTCGAATATGTTGACTTGGATTTTCTTCAATCACAAACCCCTGTGGAGGATACCGGGTATTTTAAAGTCATACACTTTGAGAAACCGTTGACTGTTTTGATGGATGGTAAAACTCAAAAAGCTGTGGTGATGCGCAATTAGGATGGTACATTTATAAATTAAAACAGCCTTTTGAGCGACTCAAAAGGCTGTTTTCTGTTTTGTTATTTGCTATTGTAAATGACTGATTCCTTCTGCCTGGGCACTTCTGTCAACTTTTTTGATGAGTCCCTGAAGAACTTTCCCCGGCCCAATCTCAGTGAAGCGATCAGCTCCGTCGGCCAGCATGTTTTGAACAGTTTGCGTCCATCTTACTGGAGCTGTTAATTGCGAAACCAGATTGGCTTTTATGGTAGCCGGATCTGTTTGTGGCTTGGCATCAACATTTTGGTAAACGGGACAAACGGGAATTCTGAATTTCGTGTTTTCAATGGCTTCGGCCAGTTCTGCACGTGCAGGCTCCATCAGTGGCGAATGGAAAGCTCCGCCCACAGGAAGTTTTAATGCCCTTTTGGCACCTTTTTCTTTTAGAAGGTCGCAAGCCTTATCGATGCCTTCAAAGGTGCCTGAAATCACAAGCTGTCCGGGGCAGTTATAGTTGGCAGGAACCACCACGTCGTCAATGGCCTTACAAACCTCTTCAACCATTGCATCTTCCATACCCACAATGGCAGCCATTGTCGATGGCTTTATTTCACAAGCCTTCTGCATGGCCATCGCACGCTGTGATACCAGCTTAAGCCCATCCTCGAAAGAGAGTGCGCCGGCTGAAACCAATGCAGAAAACTCACCCAGAGAGTGTCCCGCAACCATTTCGGGCTGAAATTCATTGCCCAGGGTTTTGGCCAGAATAACCGAATGTAAAAAAATGGCCGGTTGGGTCACCTTGGTTTGTTTTAGATCTTCGTCTGTTCCCTCAAACATGAGATCCGTTATGCGGAAACCCAAAATTTCATTGGCTTTCTCAAAAAGTTCCTTGGCCATGGGATTGTTGTCATAAACATCTTTTCCCATTCCAACGTATTGGGCCCCTTGCCCGGGAAATACGTATGCCTTCATTTTTTTTTGATTTTGATGAATTTACAAATTTTCAGCTTGCAAATATACAATATTAATAGAGCCAACGGTGAACAACAATAGTCTAAATCTCATTAAAAGCATTTTTAACCAAATAATTACAAGATTTTTTCTCGTTGTATTAGGTATTTTTAATTGAAAATTAGTACTTTTGCACCGCTTTTTGTGTATAGGTACCAAAAATATTGAGAATCAGTGAGATTTTTAATGTAAAAAGACTACCTTTGCAACCCGTTTTAAGAGAGTATTTTAAGTTTAAAACAATTGTATATATGCCAACAATTCATCAGTTAGTAAAGAATGGACGCAAGAAACAGGTGGAGAAAAGTAAATCACCTGCATTGAATTCATGTCCGCAAAGACGTGGTGTCTGTGTAAGGGTTTATACCACAACACCAAAGAAACCGAACTCAGCCATGCGTAAAGTGGCCAGGGTAAGATTAACCAACGGAAAAGAGGTGAATGCCTACATTCCAGGAGAGGGTCACAACCTTCAGGAGCACTCAATTGTATTGGTGCGCGGAGGAAGAGTTAAAGACCTGCCTGGTGTTCGTTATCACCTGGTTCGCGGAGCACTTGATGCTTCCGGTGTTGAGGGGCGTACACAGCGTCGTTCCAAGTACGGAACAAAACGTCCGAAGAAGTAATTTTAGTTTCACTGTTTGGTCTTTGTTTATTGGTTTGTAAACAAAGGTTGAGTAAATGGTCGGGAGACCGTTGAAGACACGGATACAACCAATAAAAAAGCTAATAAACAAAAAGAAAAGATGAGAAAAAGTAAACCAAAGAAGAGGATTATTCTTCCCGATCCGAAGTTTAATGATACGGTGGTGACTCAGTTCGTAAATAACATGATGTTCGACGGTAAGAAGTCGATTGCTTATGGTATTTTCTACGACGCACTGGATCGTATTGCGGATAAAGCGGAAAAAGAGGGGAAATCTACCCTCGAGATGTTTAAGAAAGCATTGGAAAATATTACCCCTGCTGTTGAGGTTAAAAGCCGGCGCGTTGGTGGTGCTACATTTCAGGTTCCTACAGAAATTCGTTCTGACAGGAAATTATCTGTTAGTATGAAAAACCTGATTGCTTATGCCCGTAAACGTAGCGGAAAATCCATGGCCGAAAAGCTGGGTTCTGAAATTGTTGCTGCATACAATCAGGAAGGTGGAGCCTTCAAGAGAAAAGAGGACATGCACAAAATGGCTGAAGCAAACCGTGCATTTGCCCACTTTAGATTTTAAACTTAACTAAAAAAGGAAACCTTATATATGGCAAAGGCTGACTTAAGATATACCAGAAATATCGGAATTATGGCGCACATCGATGCCGGTAAAACAACTGCTACAGAGCGGATATTGTTTTATACCGGTATGACGCACAAAATCGGTGAGACGCACGATGGTTCCGCTACAATGGACTGGATGGAGCAGGAGCAGGAGAGAGGTATAACCATTACTTCCGCTGCCATTACAACCAACTGGAAATACAACGACGAGGAATATAAGATTAACATCATTGATACACCTGGACACGTTGACTTTACCGTAGAGGTAGAGCGTTCGCTCAGGGTCCTTGATGGTGCTGTTGCTGTGTTTTGCGCCGTTGGTGGTGTGGAACCCCAGTCTGAAACTGTATGGAGACAAGCCAACAAGTATGGTGTTCCCCGTATGGGTTTTGTGAATAAGATGGACCGTTCAGGTGCCAACTTCTTTGAGGTGGTTCGCCAGGTGAAAGAAGTGCTGGGAGCTAATCCCGTTCCTGTTCAGGTACCCATTGGTGCTGAAGAGGATTTTCGCGGAGTAGTTGACCTGCTCGAAAATAAAGCTGTTGTTTGGTTCGATGATGATGTGCTTGGTGCACGTTACGAACTTCAGGATGTTCCTGCCGATATGGTGGACGAAGTGGAAGAGTGGCGCGGAAAACTGATTGAATCGGTAGCTGAATATGATGATGCATTGATGGAGAAGTATTTTGAAGATCCTGAATCCATCACTAAAGAGCAATTGATTGAAGTGTTGCGTAAAGCAACTGTCGATATGAAGATTGTTCCCATGCTTTGTGGTTCGGCTTTCAAAAATAAAGGCGTTCAACGTCTGATTGATGCGATTGTCGGCTTCCTTCCTTCACCTCTTGATGTTGCAGCTGTTGAAGGTATTAATCCCAGAACCGGAAAAGAAGAGATTCGTCTGCCCGACGAAGATGCTCCTTTTACCGCGTTGGCGTTTAAAATTGCTACTGACCCCTTTGTTGGGCGTTTGGCATTTATGCGGGTTTACTCAGGAAGGATTGATGCAGGTTCTTATGTTTGGAACTCACGCACCGAGAAGAAAGAGCGCATCGCACGTCTTTACCAGATGAAGTCAAATAAACAGTTGCCCAAGGATAGCATCTCTGCAGGTGATATTTGTGCAGGTGTAGGATTTAAAGACATTCGTACCGGAGATACTTTGTGCGATGAGAAGCATCCAATTGCTTTGGAATCTATGGAGTTTCCGGAACCGGTAATCGGTGTTGCTGTGGAGCCCAAAAGTCAGAAAGATATGGATAAGCTGGGAACCGGACTTGCCAAGTTGGCAGAAGAGGATCCTACTTTCCGTGTAGAAACTGATGAAGAGAGCGGACAGACTGTTATTAGTGGTATGGGTGAGTTACACCTTGAGATTATCGTTGATCGTCTGAAACGTGAATTTAAAGTTGAATGTAACCAGGGACGTCCTCAGGTTAACTATAAAGAAGCAATTACTAAGACTGTTGATCACCGTGAAGTATTTAAGAAACAGACTGGTGGTCGTGGTAAATTTGCCGACGTTATTTTAAGGGTTGGTCCTGCCGATGAAGACAAAGAAGGTCTTCAGTTTATTGATATGGTAAAAGGCGGTAACATTCCTAAAGAATTCATTCCATCCGTTGAGAAAGGTTTTAAAGACGCTATGAAAAATGGTGTTTTAGCCGGATTTAATGTAGATAGCCTTAAAGTAGAGCTTCTTGACGGATCTTTCCACCCAGTGGACTCTGACCAGCTTTCGTTTGAAATTGCCGGTCGCCAGGCATTTAAATCTGCCTGTATGAAAGCCAAGCCTGTGTTGCTCGAGCCTATTATGAAAGTGGAAGTAGTAACTCCTGAAGATTATATGGGAGATGTTATTTCTGATTTTAATAAGCGTCGCGGACAGGTTGAAGGAATGGAATCCAAAGCCGGTGCCCGGGTGGTAAAAGCAAGAGTTCCGCTGGCCGAAATGTTCGGTTACGTTACTGCTTTGCGTACTATTTCATCCGGTCGTGCAACTTCCTCAATGGAATTTAGTCACTTCGAAGAAGTGTCTAAGAGCATTGCTACGGAAGTGGTTAAAGAGGCCAAAGGTAAAGTCGAATTATTATAGAAACCGTTCTCATCAACGATTATGAATCAAAAAATAAGAATCAAACTTAAGTCATACGATCACAATCTGGTAGACAAGTCTGCCGAAAAGATCGTTAAGACCGTAAAAACTACGGGGGCTGTTGTTAGTGGCCCAATTCCGCTGCCCACACACAAGCGGATTTTCACCGTTCTGCGTTCAACTTTCGTTAATAAGAAAGCACGTGAACAGTACGAATTGGCTTCATACAAACGTCTGATTGATATTTACAGTTCTACTGCAAAAACTATCGACGCGCTAATGAAGTTGGAACTTCCCAGCGGTGTGGAAGTTGAAATTAAAGTGTGATCTAATTATTTAAATCTTTAAGCAATGCCAGGATTAATTGGAAAAAAAATCGGAATGACTTCCGTTTTCAGTGCCGAGGGAAAAAATGTTCCATGCACTGTTATCGAAGCTGGTCCTTGCGTCGTCACCCAGGTCAAATCAATGGAGACCGATGGGTATGAAGCCATTCAGTTGGCTTTTGACGAAAAAAGAGAGAAAAGTACTACCAATCCTTTGAAAGGACATTTCAAAAAGGCAGGAACTTCTCCCAAGGCCAAGCTGGTTGAATTGAAAGAATTTGAAAAAGAACTGAACCTAGGTGATGTTGTAACAGTGGATCTTTTTGATGAGAACACATTTGTTGACATTACGGGTGTTTCCAAAGGAAAAGGGTTTCAGGGGGTTGTAAAACGTCATGGTTTTGCAGGTGTGGGTGACAAAACCCATGGTCAGCATAACCGCGGTCGCGCTCCCGGTTCTTTAGGTGCTTCATCGTATCCGTCAAGGGTATTTAAAGGCATGAAAATGGCTGGCCGTACAGGCGGTGACAATGTGAAAGTTGAAAACCTGAAAGTGATCAAAGTTATTCCCGAAAGTAACCTGTTGATGGTTAAAGGGTCTGTTCCTGGACCTAAGGGTTCATATCTAATTATTGAAAAGTAATGGAACTGAACGTAGTAGACATAAAAGGACAGGAAACCGGTAGAAAAGTGCAATTGCCTGACTCTGTTTTCGGTATTGAGCCTAATGATCATGCCATTTATCTGGACGTGAAGCAATATCTGGCCAATAACCGTCAGGGTACGCACAAATCGAAAGAACGTGCTGAAATCACCGGGAGTACTAGAAAAATTAAAAAGCAAAAAGGTACGGGTACAGCTCGTGCCGGTAGTGTGAAATCACCATTGTTTCGTGGTGGTGGCCGTGCATTCGGTCCCCAGCCTCGTAACTACCGCTTTAAACTGAATAAGAAACTGAAGCAACTGGCTCGTAAATCGGCTCTGGCATACAAAGCAAAAACAAATGCCATTGTAGTGGTCGAGGATTTCCATTTGGAAAGCCCAAAAACGAAAGAGTTTGTGAATATTCGTAAGAATCTGAAAGTTGACGCAAAGAGTTCCTTAGTTGTAGTTAAGGATCTTGATCGCAATGTTTATCTTTCGTCACGAAATGTTCCCAAATCAGAAGTAGCATCTACCGCTGGTCTTAATACATACAGTATTATGAAAGCGCAGTCGCTGGTTTTGGCCGAAAGCTCGGTTGAAGAAATCGCCCAACTTTTTAACGCTTAACAAATTAAGTCATGGAAGTAATAATTAAGCCAATAGTAACTGAAAGAATGACCTGGCTTGGCGATGCCCTGAACCGATACGGCTTTATTGTGGACAAGCGTGCCAACAAAATTGAGATTAAAAAAGCCGTTGAGGAAATGTATAGCGTATCTGTAACTGATGTAAACACAATGGTTTACGGAGGGAAGCTGAAAACCCGTTATACAAAAGGCGGTATCATCAACGGACGGACCAATTCTTTCAAAAAAGCAATTGTAACACTCGCCGAAGGAGATAAGATTGATTTCTTTAGCAATATTTAATTGACATGGCAGTAAGAAAATTAAAGCCCACAACACCGGGGCAGAGACACAAAATTATTGGTGCATTTGACACGATTACCTCAGGTGTACCAGAGAAGTCCTTATTGCGGCCTTTGACAAAATCCGGAGGACGTAACCATAGTGGTAAAATGACTATGCGTTACCTCGGAGGAGGCCACAAGAGGAAGTACCGGGTGATCGATTTCAAACGAAATAAAGATGGTGTTACCGCAACTGTTGATTCTGTTCAGTACGATCCCAATCGTAGTGCCCGAATCGCATTGCTGGTTTATGAAGATGGTGAAAAACGGTACATTCTTGCACCTAACGGGTTGCAGGTTGGACACAAAGTACAATCCGGAGCAGGTATTGCACCTGAAATCGGGAATACCCTTCCTTTAGGAGATATTCCATTGGGTACTATTGTGCACAACATTGAACTGCGTCCCGGTCAGGGAGGTGCAATGGCCCGTAGTGCCGGTACCTTTGCTCAGCTATCTGCTCGTGAAGGAAAATATGCCGTTGTGAAATTACCTTCCGGAGAATCGAGAATGGTGCTTACCACTTGTCGTGCCACTGTTGGTGCTGTAGGTAACTCCGATCATGCCCTCGAACAATCAGGTAAGGCCGGTCGCTCACGTTGGTTGGGTCGTCGTCCTCGTGTTCGTGGCGTTGTGATGAACCCGGTAGATCACCCGATGGGTGGTGGTGAAGGCCGCTCTTCCGGTGGACATCCAAGATCAAGGAATGGCGTTCTTGCCAAAGGTTACAAAACCCGCAACAAGAAGAAAGCCTCATCCAAGTACATTCTCGAAAGAAGGAAAAAGTAACCGGTTAATTGTTTGAATTATGAGCAGATCGTTAAAGAAAGGACCCTATATTCATTATAAGCTCGACAAGAAGGTTGGAGCTATGAATGAATCCGGCAAGAAGTCGGTCATTAAAACATGGGCCCGTGCATCAATGATTGCCCCTGAATTTGTGGGGCATACCATAGCGGTACACAACGGAAATAAATTTATTCCCGTGTATGTTACCGAAAATATGGTAGGACATAAATTGGGCGAGTTCGCTCCCACACGTACCTATAGAGGTCATGGTGGGAATAAGAAACGATAATCGCCCCCCAGTTTTAATTATTTAATGACAAAAAAATGGGTGCAAGAAAAAGATTAAG
>NZ_JADQBH010000031.1 GCF_016278715.1 Marinilabilia sp.
GAAAATCAGGATTCCTTTTTTGCCCTAATTATTAAAATTTCCATAGTTATAAACTATTTCTTCCTTTTGAATCTCTTTTCCAGAAATCATTCTGTATAAATGAAGCTTTGCGAATTTAAGTATAAACAGGATGCCCCCTTCGGCTTTTGCCCGTCGATCCGAGGTATAAAAATATGGGGTAAGGATGCCATGCTTTAAATGATGTTCTCTACGGGCTTTTTTTATGTAAAGACAATCTTCGCAAAGGCCGATGGTTTCGTCGAATCCCCCAACCAGATTATGCACTTCCCGGGTAGAAATAAAACAAGCCCCATAGCCTGATGAGTAAACCGGCTTAAGAAAATACATAAATGAGTTTAGAAAAAGTGCACTTAAATCGGCGGACCAACCTCCTTCTAAAATCCTTATGGGACAAGTGGCTGTATCTAAATTCCGTTTTTTTATCTGATTGTTGATTCTTTCAATAAAGTTGCTTTTCACCGAAGTATCCGCATCAAAAAACAATAACCTCTCATACTTAGCAACTTCAGCACCCCTGTTTCTACTATACGCAGGACCACGGGCAGCATCAAGTCTGACATACCTGAATTCTTCAAAATGACACGCAAAAGCTTTCGTTACCTGCTCTGTTTTATCGATGCTGTTGCTGTCAACAACTATTACTTCAAAGTTTTTTACTGTCTGATTAATCAACGCATTTAATATCCCGGCAATGTACTTTTCTTCATTGTAGGCAATAATAATGATACTAATTTTATTCACTCCTGCCATATTTTGGTTGATCACTCGTTAAAACTTTTTATTTCCAACTCAAAACAAATTTTTCGGGTTTCAAAACCGCTTATTTCTTGCCCAATACCAAAGAAACTTAGGGGCTATTACGAAATGGGCAAAGATAGCGGAAATCAGCCCATAATTTTTTACCATAATCCGGAATCGTTCCCTTAACCCGGGAAGAATATTCTGTTTAGTGAGACCCCCTTCTCTGAAACGGCACAGAACCTTATGTGTATTATTGATTTTCGATGCATTTCTAAGGGCATGAAGACACCAATCAAAATCAGCAGAGAATTTGTAGCGTAAATCGTACTCTTTTGCCACTTTCCGGGATGCGATGAATGATTGATGGCTCACAAGCATTCCACGTCTGAAATGGCGCCAATTTAACTTTTCCGGGGGCGACAAACGGCGCAATCCAATCTCACTGCCATCCGGATTAATCAATAGAGTCTCCCCGTAATAAACATCGGCTGAGTGGCCCTCTGAAAACAGATCATTCAGAACTTCAGGCGAGGCAGGTTCATCGCCTGCATTTACAAACCAGAAATAATCCCCTGTAGCCAGGTTCATTCCTTTGTTCATGGCATCGTAAAGCCCTTTGTCTGGCTCACTGACCCACCGGGATATGATGGATTCGTTTTGCCGGATAATATCAACAGTTCCATCTGTACTTCCTCCATCCACAATCACATATTCGATATTGGAATAGGTCAGGGAAGCAATACTCTTTAAGGTGTGTAAAAGGGCTTCTGCGCCGTTAAAAACAACTGTGATTATGCTTATTTTAGGTTTATTCATTTACTTATTACCTGTTACAGACTTATAAATCTCATCATATTGCTGCGCAACCAACGCGGGAGAAAAATTGTCTTGTGCAAAAAGTCGTGCATTCCGGCCCAGCTCCTCTGAATTTTCCATTACAAAAAGAATCCCCTCAGCCAGATCTTTAGATTTTCCGGGAGAGACCAGAAATCCTGATTGCCGATGTTGAATCATTTCCGGAACTCCCCCAATATTAAACGCGGCAACCGGCGTACCACAAGCCATGGATTCCACCACCGTATTAGGCAGGTTGTCCTGCATCGATGGCAACACAAACAAGTCTGTAGCCTGATACAACCGGGCCATCTCTGTTTCGTTTTTCACCACATCAAAAGAGTGCAATTTAAAAGTCAACTCAGCGCCCAGAGACTCAATATTCTTCCCAAACACCATCAGCTCAAGTTTTTCCTCCAGTCCCGATTCTCTTTGTGACAAATAATTCAAAGCCTTCAATAAAAACCCAATACCTTTCCTGGGATCGGCAACATTGGCCGCCCCAAAAAGCAACAATTTCTTGTTTTCAGGCAATCCCAGTTGTCGCCTGACGAGACTCTTTTGTTCAGGATTAAAATGGTCTATATCAATGGGATTAAAAACCTGATTAACCGCATGTTTTAAATCTTTCCGAACCAACGCACTTTTTGCGGCCATTTCCTGCATCCATTTGCTACACCCCACAAAGGTGATGGAAGCACCCTGGTAGATGTTTTCTTTAGCTTCATGTTGCCGGGCAGATAAATCATCAGGGGCGGGCCTTTTCAGCATCGGGCATTGTCCGCAGGTAGAAGTAAACCCTCCACAAGTGCCCGGATAATGACATCCTCCGGTAAAAGGCCAGGTGTCATGAAGTGTCCAGACAACCGGCTTCCCGGTAGCAATTAATTTTTTGAGCCCTTTAAGTGACAGAAATCCCTGATTTACCCAATGCAGGTGAAGCACATCTGCTTCCCGAACCAGGGGATGCCGGCTGATATCGAAACCAAAACGACTTCGTGAAAAGGCAAAACGATTTTGTCGGTTTTTCTCAAAGGGAATAAAGAAGAAAATCTCTCCCAGAAACTTCAGTTTTTCAACCAAACGGGATAAACGTGAACGAATAAGTACCTCCACCTTTTCGTGCTTACCCGAGCCTTCGAGCACCAGCATCCGGGCATTAATCCCATAATGCAGGGAGGCTTCCAGAAGACGCACTGCAGCAACGGCAGCGCCTCCTGCATGATCGCTTTTATTGATGTGTAATACTTTCACAGAATCTCCGGTTTATTTGTAAAGATATAATTTTTGAACGATATCGCCCGAACATCTGTCACACTTCAAAAGTTTTAATCCTGCACCACTTATTCCACTTCAGGGAATAGACTCCGAATCATGGATGCTACAGTCATCTACCATAAAAGAATTGAGTAAAAATGTGTAGAAAGAAGCATGTTCCGATTCTATCATCCATACCGGATTATGGAAGGAATTGTGGATTATGGAACAGGGTCGTGCCCGCTTCCGCCCCACGGATTACAAGACAAAATTCTTTTAATTGCCAGCCAAAGCCCCTTAAAAGGACCATGCTTCTTCAATGCTTGCACCGAATAGACAGAGCACGTTGGAGTATAACGGCACGAAGGCCCAATCATAGGAGATATCACCCACTGATAGATGCGTACCGGAATAATCAGAATAAAAACCAGCACCTTTTTAAATGCCTCATATATATTTTGAAGTATCTTCATCGTCTTTCCATCTCAGCAACCAACTTCTGGATAGCTTTTTTCATGGCCTTTTCGATTGTTTGATAATTGAGTTCCTCTTTTGAAACGAAAAGAAAAGCCACCCCGAGTTGAACATCCTTTGCCTTCAAAACATCCAGCAACGGTTGTTTATTAAGGCGGTAGGCTTCCCGCATCCTGCGTTTAAGCAAATTGCGTTTCACGGCCCTTTTAAAACGTCGTTTCGAGGCTGAAAACATGGCCTGAACAGGAACCATTTCCGGAAGTTCGGCAGGCATAAACTGCACCCTTAAAGGAAAGGCCATAAAAGCCTCACCCTGGTCAAAAAGCCTGTCAATGATTTTTCGACTGCATAGCTTCTCTGATTTTCCAAAAGTAAACCCGGGTTGTTTCATCTCATATCTGCAGTTTAATCAAAACACATAAGGCATCAGGATTCTGAACCCCCTCATTAAACCTTAAGTTTGTTGGTCAATAAAAAAAACACTCCTTCCCATAATCAGGCAAGGAGTGTTTAGTTAAATCAAATAACGTTTTATTTCTTGTTGTGTTTCTTGATAAACATTTCCAGGGCGGCTGTCATAGACGGAGCCTGTGGCAGAGGAGCCTGAATGTCGAGCCGGAGACCAGCGTCCTTAACTGCTTTCGCTGTCGCGGGTCCAAAAGATGCAATAAGCGTTTCTTTCTGCTCAAAATCTGGAAAATTCTGCATCAACGATTTAATTCCCGACGGACTGAAAAAGACCAGAACATCATAATTGATGTCTTTAAGGTCGCTTAGATCACTACTGACAGTCCGATAAAGAATTGCCTTTGTAAATCTAATTTTAGATTTCGTCAGCAGGTTAGGAATCTCGGGCTTATGAATATCAGAAAGTGGAACCAGGAACTTTTCCTGCTTGTGTTTTTTTATCACCTCCACCAAATCAGGAAATTTTCCTGTGGAGTGGAAGATCTTGCGCTTTCGATAAACAATATATTTCTGAAGATAGAAAGCCGTAGCCTCCGAAATACAGAAATATTTCATGTCATCGGGAACCGTAACACGTGTCTCTTCACAAATACGAAAGAAATGGTCAATAGCTGTCCTGCTGGTGAAAATAACGGCAGAATGCTCCAAAATATTAATCTTCTGTTGCCTAAAATCTTTAGACGATATCCCTTCAACCTGAATAAACGGCCTGAAATCAATCTTCACATTGTTTTTTTCCGACAGGTCAAAGTAAGGAGATTTTGGTGTTGACGGCTTAGGCTGCGAAACCAGGATTTTTTTGATCTTCAATTTGCTTAAGTTTTAGTTCAACAAAACCAGAAACCAATACACTATTTAAGTCAATAAAACAGCACTTTAATCAGTATTGACAAGGGTAAAATTTCCAGGGCACAAAGGTACAAAAATATGTAATAACCTGAAAGCCCACCCCTTAAATTTGCCACAAATCCGCGGCCTACTTGGATTACATACAGTATTACAAAGACAGAAAACCCAATTCTCGGAATCCAATGACGTGCCTCGGGCTCCAGAAAAGGAAAAATCACCACTAGAGGCAACAAAATAAGCCCGAAAGCTTTACTCATAATGGACGATTGAAACAGATATTCGGCTGTGGCCTCCTGAACACCAAAAACCCACCCAATAAAGCGATAAACAATGAACTTAAGTGTGAAGATAACGATAAGAAACCCAAAGAGAGGGACAAGTAACTTCCAGCCGGACAGCTGAAAAAATGTGTGGCCGGACTGCCTCATGGATTCAAAAAACAACAGCGCAAAATTGGCATAGAATAAAAACTCCAGCCAGAAAGATGCAACTTTCTGAACTCCGCTATTGGTTGACTGCAGCTTCCCGGCTACATTTTTGAAAAGAACCGCACTAAATACATCCGAAATGTATTTGTACCATTTGAATCGTATAAATCCGGTGAGAGCCACAAGAGAGACAATCAAAACCAAAAACCAATTCTGGCCCAGGAGTGGTTCCTGATGTTCTTTAACATTTACCGGAATGGGATCCTGAATCTCTACCGTTTCAATCGTTTTTACAGCTTTCTCAACAAATACAGATGAATCAACAACCGCTTGAAGACTGTCCTCAAACGTTCCTGCAAAGTCAGCTTGTTTTTCCGAAACAGAATTGCTTTTACCAAAACCATCAGAAAAATAATCTAATGGCAGGATGGATATTTCTGCATTGAAGTTTGAAGACCACAAATCAGATGTATAACCGGAACTTTGCCACTCAGCAATCAGTACAGATTCAAGGCCGTCCGGTCCTTCATACACCATATCCGGTTCAGCTTCTGGCACCGGGGTTTCTGGCGTTTCAACCATCACCTGTTCCACTGACTCCTGACGCCTACGCTCCTGGGGTTCTTCCTCCTTAAGCAGTTGAATTGCCGGTCGTTCAACCTTAATTTCAATGCTTTCAGGCACGTCTATCACGGGCTGCAAAATAAGTGCAGTGGTATCGTTATTCTGCGATATCTCCTGGCTTTCCGGAATTGCGTTTGGTTTCATCTGCAAGAAAGTTGATCCACAAAAATATAACATTTTAAGTGATATCTCTCCAATTTATCCGAATCAATTCATAAACTTGATTAAGATTCAGGCCAGAGTGAAATTTGATACGGCCGGACTCTTGAAAAAAGCAAATCAGTCAGTGGTGTTCAGTAAGTCGTTGAACGATAAGAATTCAGATACTGGCACATCCAATGAACGACCAATGACAACTCAAATGTCACAGTTGAAAGGTTTTAAGATATTTTTTTTTTAGGAAAGTAACTCAGTCGCAAAAAAGAGCAGTAGCTATCAGGTGTGGCGCACTCTGATCCGCCATTTCGGAGCCTGATTTGCACAATACAACTACTCAGTACCTCCTCCACCCTTCTGATATCAGTTTACCGCGTGTCATCTCGATATTGTGAAGCAATCTCTTTTCTTTAAAAAAAATCAGTGAAAAGTTTTTACAAAAAAATAGCAGGTTTTCAACATCAGAAATAATTTGAAAAATAATATAGACAAACAAAGGATTTATGGTTAAAGAACAAAACATTCAGGAAGCTTGACGAAAATTAACCAAATTATGTAACCTTTTAACGAAAAAAACAGTTATCAGAAATAACCTTCCATCAAACGTTCATACACCCTTTAGTTGATAAATAAACCATTACTGCTGCAAATAATTTTTGAAACCCTGAAAAATAAACAGTTTTCAATACTTGCAAAGAACCCTGTTCTATGTTGCAGAATTAAAATCCTATAAACAAAACGCTATGTTAGACAGATTTCTAAACAAGCTTTCCTACAAGATAGGAATTCTGATAATCCTCACCCAGTTGTTTGCACTAATTATCATTGGCTATTTCTTTATCAGCACATTCACCGGTGAAATAGAAACCCGAATAAAAAACCAGATCAGCACTCCTGCCTTCATGATGTCGGAGGGAGCACTGGCCTACGAATCGGCTGAAAATGCTGAAATAATGGAAAATGTGGTGGGAGAAACCATCAGCGAATGTATCATAGTTGGTACGAACGGCTTTGTCTATTATTCACTCACACCGGAATACCGTGAGAAATATGTGGATGAAATAGGGCTCTATCAAGATTTCCCCGAAATAACGGAAGAAATAAACGAGCCGGTGTTCAGGAATCTGGAGTTTGATGCCTCGGAAAGTTATGCAAGCATCGCTCCCATAGTACTGAACGACGGACGCAGACTTGGAACCATCCTGATAGTGGCCGAAGCAGACAAGGTCGTGGAACAAAAGGCCACTATTACATGGGTGGTAATCGCAGGAATTCTTTTCTGTCTGATTCTCACATCGGCTGTTATACTTTTCCTGTTCAACCGGTTCATCACCACTAAAATACACATCGTTCTGGATGTTTTGGATAACCTAAAACAAGGTAACCTTCAAAAGAAGGAAATTAGTATCCACTCAAATGATGAAATCGGTTTAATTCTTAAGGCCGTTGACCAGCTTAACAGCACCTTTAAGGACATCGTCTCAAAAATCTTCTCCAGTTCTGAACGCCTTTCCTCCTCCAGTATCAACATGAGTGATGTATCTCAGTTAATTGCGGACGGTTCCAATGAACAAGCCTCGTCCGTGGAAGAAGTACTGGCCTCCATTCAGGAAATGTCAGCCAACATCGAAAACAATTCTGAAAACGCCCTGCGCACTGAGAAGATTTCGGACAATACATTTGGCGGACTGAAACAAATGTCGGAGGAAGCAGAGTTGAGTTTAAAATACATCAAAGAAATTGCCGATAAAATTACCGTCATCAACGACATCGCTTTCCAAACCAATATACTGGCTCTCAACGCCGCGGTGGAGGCGGCACGCGCTGGCGAACATGGACGAGGGTTTGCCGTTGTTGCCGGCGAAGTCCGAAAACTGGCTGAACGAAGCAAATAATCTGCGGACGAAATCAATAAGCTGGCAAACGACTGTGTGAACATAACAGAAAGTTCGCATGATATGATGACCAACCTCATTCCGGAAATAGGAAACACGACAGACCTGATCAAAGAAATTGCAGCCTCAAGCATGGAACAAAAAACCGGGGCATCACAAATCAGTTCCGCCATCAACCAACTGAATGAGGTAATTCAGCGAAATACAAAATTTGCAGATGATTTATCAAAATATTCCGGTGATTTGGAAACGGAATCAAAAGAATTGAAAGCACGGGTCAGCTTTTTTGATACCGACCTAAACGAAAACAAATAGAATCATCTCCTAAAATGTGCAAAATGAAACGAGTCACAACATATTTCACGTCAACATTCCTCATCCTCATTTTCTCATTTTCCTTTTCTGCATGTTCCGACTCACAGCAAGACGAGCAGAATATCAGAAACAGTAGCAATGAGATAGAGCGCCCTGAACAAACTGAGATAAAAATGGTGGGACAATGGCTGGGACAGGCCGACAGGGAAAAATTCATCCGGGAGTTTGTCCGGGAGTACAATTTCCTTCATCAGGATCAGAAAGTAACGATGGATTTCCCGGAGGATTTTGTGGGTAATGACCGCGGAGGCCAAAAACTGGACCAGTGGACCGCCAAACAGTTGAAAAGTGAACAATCGGAATACGACCTTCTGATGCTCAACAATGTAAACAACATCATTCTTGAAGAACCGGACTGGGCAAAAAAATATCTGATAGATTTTTCCGTTATTGATGGCTTTACAGAGAACACCGTTGACGGAGTCATTGAAAAGAATAAGGACCGATGGGCCGGAATTATTCCCGGACCTTTTATCGAAGGTTACAACTACGCCTTGTGGTGCAACCTGAATGTAGCCGAAAAACTGGGTATTGAAGTAAAACAAATGGGGATGACTTTTGAAGATTTCAAGAGTTACCTTAAAGCAATGCACGAATACAACCAACAGGCCTCTGAAGAAGACCAAATCTATGGTATTCTGGAAGCCGGGGACTGGTCAACCCTGGTCAATCTTTTCAACCAATTGTTTCTATCCAACCTTGAAAGTGAAGAACACTATCACAACAAATACATCAGTGAATCAAAACTTGAAGCATGGCAAAAAACACTGAAACAACTGGAGCAAATCGCTCCGTACAATCCGCTGCCACCCAACTGGCAGTCAAATGTATGGAATGAAATTTTCCCTGATATGCTGGGCGGCAAATACCTCTTTTTTTCCAACGCTACCTGGATGTTCAATTTTTGGCAATCGGTGGACAAGGAAAAACTGAAAAACATGATGCCTGCAGAATATCCTGTTTCAAAACCGGTGAATCATTACATCGACGGGTACCAGATAATGTGGGTCGTCCCCAAAAACGCACAACATCCTGAGGCAGATCGGAAGAGCA
>NZ_JADQBH010000023.1 GCF_016278715.1 Marinilabilia sp.
CGTTTGGTGGAAATGGCCGGACATATTATCATGGGATATTTGTTGCTGCTGGATACTGAGCGAAATGACAAGTTCCGGAATTCAACTGAGATTTATATTCGCATGGGACGTTCTGAAAACCGTTCTCGTGCCGAATTTATTGCCAATTCTTCACTTGATGATTTAGGACACTTTAAACAAGTTCAGGAGTCTGTATAAAGACAAACCTGAGCGTAAATCATAGAGATAGAAATGCAGGACATCGAAAGGTGTCCTGCATTTTTTGGTTTTTGACCATTTCAGGCATATAAGATTAGGGGATTAGTGTTTTTTTTGCAAAATATTACATTGTTCTTCCTGAGGGTTGTTCATATTGGGCGCTTCATGGTTTGGATTTTTCTGTGATAACTGAGTTCCCGATCTGTCATCGCTCCGCGGTTTAAGTTGGTGCTGGCTTCAATGACATTGTTACCTTTCTGTCACCGCCCCACTGCTCAGGGTTTGTCAACAACATGCTAGAGATTAATAGCCGCGGAGCTGCCACAGATTCTGTATAGATCTGTTTGATTTTGGCTTTTCCTGGTTGGGGTTTAGAGGTTAATCCCTCCATGCGGCAGGATTTGTAATCCGACCGTCATATAATCCACAAACAACTCAAACAAGCTTTAAAACTTAAGGGTTTAATGAACTAAATTGATTGTTCTCGTTCGGAAAACAGGGGCAGTGAAAACCCTGAATTATCTGTGTAGAAACCAGAGGCAGTGATATTATCTGGTCAGAGACGCACCGCGGAGCATCTCTACGTGCAGAAAACAAGGGAACGAAACCGGCAACCAAAATCCCCGAACCCGAAATTCACAAGTCCCCCAGGGGGGATTTAGTGGGCCCCTCTACTGATTAATCCACTTCTTAAAACTTCTGGCTCTTTCGCGGCTTACCACAATTCTTTCCAGTGTGTCGGGCCGGGTTTTTACAATGAGTTTACCGTTAAACCAGTTTTCCACTTTATGAATGGACTCAATGTTAAGAATAAACTGACGATTTGCCCTGAAAAATATTGCCGGGTCCAACTCTTTTTCTAGCTTATCGAGGGTGAAATCAACAATATTATGATGATTGTCGAATGTGACAGCAGTGGTAATTTTATTTCCACTTACCAGCCATGCAATATTTTCAGTATCTATTTTCTGAAATCCGTCCGCCAGATTTACCAGTAATCTGGAACGATAGGGGTTGGTTCCGGAAGCCAGTAATTTGGAAAGGGATTGGTAGTCGATGGTTGACGAACCAGACTGATTGCTGTTAAATAGACGTTCGTACTTTTCAATGGCTTCGGTCAGCTTTTGCTGGTTGATGGGTTTGAGCAAATAATCAATACTGTTGACCTTAAATGCCTGGATAGCATATTCATCGTAAGCAGTTGTGAATATTATTATAGCTGACACCTCTGTTTTGTCAAATATTTCGAAACTGCTCCCATCAGAAAGTTGAATATCCATAAAAATCAAATCCAACCCTGGAGTTTCCTGAAGAAATTCCACGGTGTCTTCAACACTACCAGTCTCCCCAATAATATCCCATTCCGGCCTGATTTTTTTTATGGTGTCTTTTAACAGCCTGCGGGTTGGAAATTCGTCCTCAACTATTAGAATGTTCATGGTTTTTAAATTTTACTCATCTTGAAAAAGCAATGGGAACTCAACACAAAAAGAGTCTTGCGTTTTTATAATTTTTACGGGTTCTCCCGTAAGCATTTCATACCGTTGCGATATGTTTTCCAGGCCTGTGCCCGTGCCATGAATATTTGTTTTGGGTTGCAGGTTGTTACAAACAGACAAATTTTTTTCGTCTTTTATGCTTATGTCAATGGTTAGCGGGTGCCTTTCAGATGCCTGGTTGTGTTTAATGGCATTTTCGGTTAGTAATTGCAGCGACATGGGAGGGAGGTGGTGCTCCAGATAGCTCTCGGGAATGTTTATGTTCACAATTAGAGAATTTCCCATCCGCTGTTCATGAAGGAATATGAAGTCCTTCAGAAATACTAACTCTTCACGAACAGGAACCGTCAGGTCGTTCTTCTTTTGAAGAAGATAGCGATAAACCTCCGCAAGTCTTTGAGCAAATTCAATGGCCGTTTCCGGATTGTAATGAATTTCTGAAATGAGCGTACTAAAACTATTAAATAGAAAATGAGGGTTGAGCTGATTTTGTAATACTTTGTAATCGGCCACCAGTTTGGCTTGTTTAAGGGCTTCTGCCTCAAGAACTGATTTCTTCCAGTTAAGAAAGAAGCTTTTCAGAAACAGGGTACTGTTGAACAAAAGAACAAAGATGAGACCGAAAATGAAAACCAGAAAAGCGGACATGAAAAAGTGAGGCTGATGATAAATGGTTTTTGGCAGACCAACAAAAGCAATTACCCCAACCAGCAAGGTCCACAAAAAACTCCAGGCCAGTTGTTGCCTGGTTCGCCGAGAAATCTTAAAAAACCAGGGCGATTTTTTATCCAGTATCCTGTTGATGATAATATTCCCTTCACTGATTAGGTTAAAGGCAATAATGGATATAATGAAAGGAATAGCCAAAGGATCCGGAGATTCTCCGTATAAAAAATAGACCAATAAAATGACAAAAAAACCAATGGCAGAAACAATCAAAAATCGGAAAACCGTGGGTTTTATCCCTTTTCCAATTATTGATACCGGTGGTTTTCTAAATTCTTCTGGTATTTGGTTGATTTGTTTCTTCATGGAAAACTGTTACTCCATTTTTAACTGTCCGGTTGCTTTCAGATAATAGGTGTGCATGAGTTTCAGTGTTGTTTCTGCATCAATGTAATCACTTTTTACTTCCTGCCATTGCGCCTGTGCCTCCAGTAAATCCACCAGGGGTTCCATTCCTTCCTCGTAAAGCGCCCTGCTGGTTTCCAGATTCTCTTTTGCTTGCTCCAGAGAGGTATGGGTAAGTTCCAATCGTGTAACTGATTCTTCAAGGTTTAAACGGGCTTGTGCTATTTCCAGTTGAAGAAGTTTTTGGGTTTCTTCCAATTCCATCCGGGCTACTTCCGTCTGAAGTTTTGCTTTCGAAAGCCTGTTTTTTTCTTCGAACCAATTAAAAATAGGGATTTTTACCGAGGCCATAGCAGAGAAAGCCATTTCATCAGTTCCCTGTCCGTTAACTTCCAGTCCTCCCAGGTAACTGTAACCGGCCGAAACACCTATTTGGGGCAGCATTTCTGCACGAGCCATTTTTTCTTCATGCTGTTGAAGCGCAATGGCTTTGTTGAGTAGCTGATATTCCGGCCTTTTTGTAGGTGTATTGATGCTGTCGGTGGTGATTTTCGGAACAGGAGAATGATTATTTTCAGAAATAGTAATTTCCGTATCCAGAGGAAGTCCAATAATGCGGCAAAGATTCATGCGTGCCAGCTGCACTCCGCTGCGGGCTTTTTGCTTCATTAGTATTGCTTGATTTCGTTTCACCTGCACTTTCAACAGGTCGTTTCGTGTGGCCATCCCTTCCTGCTTACTCTCTTCTACTGTTGATACCAGAGAGTCGAGTAACAGTTTGTATTCGTTGGCAGCCCGGTATTTTGCATTTACAGCCAGGTACTGATAGTATGCTGCATCTACGGCCACCATAACTTCCGAAGTTTTGAAAGACATCTGGGTTTCGGACATCTCAATACCCGTATTTGCCATTTTGTTAGCAGCCCTGATTTTCCCTCCCATGTAAATGGGTTGTTCCAGTTGCACTCCTGCAGCAGTGACCCCCTTCATGCCAATATTCAGATGCATGTCGGGCATGAAAGCATACATATTAAATACAGGATTACCATCGGGTCCCATTACAGGTTGGCCGGAATTGGGGTTTATCTGAACATTGGGTTGCATCTGTCCTTGCTGGTCTGGCTTGTAAGTAGGCAGATACCCGCCTTCCAGTGAATATTCCAGAGGATCCGGCTTGTAGAAATAAATTCCTGATGCACTGATTTTCGGCAGATGTTGAGCTTTGGCTATTTTCCCGGAGAGTAGTGCCTGCTGGTGTTTGTTTTCCGATATTTTTATTTGTTTGGAATAATCAAGGGCCATTTCTCTACATTGTTGATGGCTTAGTTCAACCTGTGCATTGACGCCACCGATTGTAATGAGTACAAAAATCAGAACGGAGTTAAATTTATTTATCGTCATCTGTTTAGTCATTTTTTTGTTTTTGGGCTTTTTTGCTTAACGGATGAATAACGTTGTAGAAAAGGGCGTAAAGTAACGGTATCATCAAAAGGGTGATAATGGTGCCAACGAGTAGGCCGGCCATCATGGTTACGGCCATAGAACCAAACATCGCATCATTTATAAGGGGAATCATTCCCAGAATAGTGGTTAAGGAGGCCATCATTACAGGTCTCAGACGGGATGCCGATGCATCCATAAGTGCAGTAAAGCGGTGCTTACCTTCTTTCACCTGTAACTCAACCTCCTCAAGCAAAACCACCCCGTTTTTTATCATCATACCCATTAGTCCCAATGCTCCAACAATGGCTACAAAGCCAAACTCCTTTCCCGAAATCAGCATCCCCAATACAATTCCTATTATTGCCAGGGGAAGGCTGAAAATGATAATGATCGGTTTTTTGTAATCATTGAACAGGGCAATAAGTACAGCTATCATCAAAACTATAGCCAGTGGCAGATACATGAACAAATATTTCTGAGATTCTGAACTGGCTTCAAATTCGCCCTGCCACTCCATGTTATATCCTGCGGGCAAGGTTATGTTTTCAATCTCAGGCAAAATACTTTTCCGAACATCTTCGGCAGTCATTTCCGCCGTGGGGTTGCACTGTGCTTTCATGGCACGCTGGCCATTGTAACGGCGCACAACAGGTTCTTCCCATTGAATGTCAATGCTCCTGACAGCCTGATTCATGGGGACGGCTCCAACAACTGATTCCAGGATTTCGGGAATGGTGAGGGCTCCGGACATTACTGCTTTCAAATGGTCCGGGTCAAGATTACTGATGGCCGGAAGCATACTGAAGGCTGGCGAAGTTTCAAGGTTTTCTACCGGCTCACCATTTTCTTTCGTACTTTTCACATAGATGGGGATTGAGCGGGTTCCGTCGTAAAAATCTCCAATGGGTAGTCCGTCAGTGGCGGTAAGCAAAGACAAAGCAATGTCGGGTCGCGTAAGGCCTGCTCTCCGCGCCATTTGTTGATTGTAATCGGCGACCAACACTTTAGATGCAGGTTCCCAGTCATCCGTAACCAAAATTGCTCCCGGATCTTCCTTCATAATCATTTTTGCCTGAGCAGTGAGGTCTTTTAATACTGCAGGATCGGGGCCTGTAAAGAGGACTTCAACCGGGAATTTTTTATACATCAGGTTGTATCTTTTTACCCGTGCATATGCTTGGGGATAGTTGGTGGAGAGGTATTCCTGTATTTCGGGCAGCATTTCAGGCAGTAATTCAGCGTCTTCAAAATCTACGATTAATTCCCCATAATTCATAGCTGGTTCGGCAATGGAACGAACCAGATTGTAGCGGGAAGGCGTTCCCCCCAAACTGGTGGTGACTTTGGTTATTTCTGGTTGATCCAGCAGATATTTTTCAATTTCAGCCAAATCAGCATCTACTTTCTCTATTCGTGTTCCGGCAGGCATTTTGTATTCGATGTACAACTGATTGTAGGTCAAATCCGGGAAAAAGGTTTGTGGAATCAGCGGAAACAGCAAAGCACTACCTGCCATAAACAGCGTAACAATTCCAATGGCAACTGTTTTGTGGTAAAGCAAGTAGCTGAGCCAGCGTCTGTGGAGAATATAAATTTTTCCACTATAGAGCTTTTTCTTTTCTCCCTCGCTTTCTTTTCTCTTCTTAAATTGTTTGTCCGCCATCATAGGGGCCTGGGTGAGGGCCAAAACCCAGCTTAGCAGCAGAGAAACTGCCAGAACAATGAATAAATCCCGCACATATTCGCCCGAAGTATCAGGCGAGAGAAAAATGGGTAGAAATGCAAAAATTGCAATAAGTGTGGCACCCAGTAATGGCCAGGCAGTTTTACGTGCTGTATTAACCAGTGCTTTTTTCTTATTCATGCCATTATGGAGGTCAATCAGAATGCCATCCACAATAACGATTGCATTATCAACCAGCATTCCCATGGCAACAATAAGTGAGGCCAGCGATACCCGCTGAAGGGTTCCGTTGAACAGGTTCAGTACAACAAAAGAACCCAGGATAGTAAGCAAAAGGCCACTTCCGATGATAATACCACTTCGCCATCCCATGGAAAGCATCAGAATGATTATTACAATGGCCACCGATTGTGCCAGGTTAAACATAAAGGTGGAAATGGCATTACTGACTTTTTCGGGCTGGGAAAAGACTTTCTTAAATTCAACGCCTGCAGGAATTCTGTTTTGTTTGAGTTCCGTTAGTTTTTCATCTACGGCTTCTCCCAGATTTATGACATTGCCTCCGCTTTGCATGGCTATGGAAATGCCCAGAGCAGGCTTCGAATTGTAGCGCATGGCTTCTCTGTATGGAGTATCAAGGGTTCGTTCAATGTCAGCAATGTCGTCCAGTCGGACCTGGTCATCCTCGTGTCCCTGGATTATAAGATTGCGAATATCATCAATATTATCAAAATCGTTATTGACATCTACTCTGATGCGTTCCTGTCCAGCTTCAAAATATCCGGCGTAAACAGTTTCGTTCTGGCTGTTCAGCATCATCAATACTTCGGAGGGGTGTACGCCCAGGTTGGCCATTTTTTCCTGATGAATATTGATGTTGATGCAAGGGGATCTATCCCCGAATATTTTAACCCGCTTTACATCGGGAAGGCTTTCAATCTCCTGTTTGATAAGCATTCCGTAATCATGCATTTCGCTGTAGGAGAAACCATCAACAGTCATGGCATAAAACAAACCGTAAACGTCTCCAAAATCATCAACAACAATAGGAGGATTGGCTTTAGCCGGAAGTTGCGATGCAGCCCGGTTAACTTTTCGGCGAAGGATATCCCATTTTTGCTCGATTTCATCCGGGTCAACGGTTGGATCCAGCTCAACAGTGATTTCCGAATAGTCAGCCTCTGAACGGGACTCTATCTTTTTTAGGTCGCCCATTGTTTTTATGGCCTTCTCCAATACATCGGTCACTTCCAACTCGGTTTCGTAAGCCGATCCTCCCGGGTAAATAGTAACAACCAGGGCCTGTTTAACTTTTATTTCAGGGTCTTCCAGTTTGCTCATCGACTGAAACGACAGGATGCCACCAACGGATAGAACTACGAGGAAGAAATAAAAAAGTATCTTGTTTTTAAAAGCAAATTCCGTCATGTTTAAGCAGATATTGAAAATTGAAATCGTATTTTGAGAGGACTGATACGGAGGTTTTTACATGAGATTTCCCACATTGCTTTTAGTTGGGGCCGGCAATTGACGAACCTTTTGACCTTCTTTCAGACTATGAACACCGGCGCTAATCAGGATATCTGATTTCTTCAGGTCTCCATTAACTATAGCAATTCCCGAAGATTTAATTCTCTCAATTTCAACATTCCGGGAATGGATGGTACCATCATCTTTGTTGATAATCCAGACTTTTGATTCTCCGGTTTTTTCGAAAATTGCCGATAAGGGAATTTCAAATAAAATTCTTTGGTCAGTCATGAATTTTATGAGTACTTCTGCACTCATCCCTGGTAGAATATTGTCTTTAGAATCTGTTTTAAGAGTAAAAAATACCGGATACAGACCATTGAGGTTGGCCTGAGATACAATATTTCTGAGTTCCAGGGGCCATTCCAGACCCGGTAAATTTGCTGACTTGCAGATGAAACCCGAGAAATTTTCTTTTTTAAGATAGTCCTGCGCCGGAATATGTGTGACAATTTCATACTGTTGGCTGTCAATTAAAGAAATAATTGGCATCCCTGCATCGACTGTCTCTCCCTGGTCAAAAAATATCTTGTTTATTTGTCCTGCAAATGGGGCTTTCAGCCTGGTATCTTCCAGTGCATTCTGGTGCGCATGGTATTTTGCTGTAACCTGCTTTAATCCCGAAATGGCCTTTTCGTAATCATTTTCGGAGACTTTGTCTTTGTTGTACAGAGCGGTTATCCTTTCTACTTCTGCTTTAACTTCCCGGTATTTTGCTTCGGTCGCCTGAAGTTGAATCCGATAATCCCGCGGATCTATTTCTGCTACTACGTCTCCTTTTTCAACCTGTTCGCCTTCGTTCACATTTACTTTTAAAATGGGCCCGGCGACTCTGAATGAAAGGTTTATATCTGATGCCGCTCTGATGCGGGCCGGATAGTTTTTTGTTAGCGTAGTTTCCAGCTGCTTCACTTGAGAGGTTTTTACGAAGACAGATGATTCTTCATTTACTTGCGGGGAATGACAAGATGCAAAAATGATGGACATTATTAAAACTGCCGCTGTTTTGAGTCGTATAAGGTTTTTTGTCATTGTAAGGTCATATTTTTTAATGTGAATTTTCCGCACAAAAGTATTTTATTAACCACATAATTTAATAAAAGAATTACTGAAGTCCAATATTTGGTTACTGAAGTGTAGGAAAATAAATAAAAAACGGACTGCAATAGTACAATCCGTTTCCTGTTTTTAGTTTTATGAGCTGATGAGAAACTTTTCTTTATAGAGAGCCCTAACGCCTAGCTATTGATAAAAAACTACTGACCTAATTATCTTTTCAGAGATTCTTCACTTCGTTCAGAAGGACAGAAGCCATTTATTAGTAGGAGATTCTTCGCAAGCTCAGAATGACCCTATAACAACACTTGTCATCCTGAGGAGGAACGACGAAGAATCTGTAATTGTAACAAAGGAATACCTTGTGGGATTTTTTTAAGTACGTTTAAATTGTAGAAGATTCTTCGCAAGCTACCAATGACAGATTTTTGTAACAAGCAAAAAATCAGATAAATAATAATTAGTTCTCTATTAGGAATCTCCCCAATCTGTCATAGACCCATTATGCCTCAAATTTTTTTGAGGTTAGCACTACCAATGACAGAAGCCATTTATTTATAAGAGATTCTTCACTTCGTTACCAATGACGTATTTTTGTAATACGCAAAAAATCAGAAAATTAACAGTTGACTC
>NZ_JADQBH010000007.1 GCF_016278715.1 Marinilabilia sp.
TTATTTATATCATCACGCCTATCCATTTCGAGTTTCATCGAGGTATTGTAATCCAGCTGGGCTGCTTCTCTTTGGCCCAGGGCCAGACGTACTTCTGCACGATTGGAGTAAACAGGTGCAAAATCAGGATACGCATCTGCCACAATATTGAAGTCTGACAAAGCATTGCGAAACTCGCCTTTTTCCTGATAAAGCATACCTCTGTAGTACAAGGTGGGAAGGTCTTCTCCTCTGATGGCCAGCACCCTTGAAAAATCATTAATAGCCCCGTCGAGGTCACCTATTTCAGCACGCAGAATACCACGATTGTTGTAGCCCATAGCATTGCGTGGTTCCAGTTCAACAAACTTGTTAAAATCGACCATTGTTCCCCGCAAATCATCCAACTGGTAACGAATAATACCTCGGTTCATGTAGAGCGATGCCTCTTCCGGACGTAATTTCAATGCATCATTCACATCTGTCAATGCTTTCTCAAACTCCCCCTGGTGATAATATACCATAGATCTGTTCACAAAACCATCAGGAATATAAGGATTTGTTTTTATTGCTTTGCTGAAATCTTCCAGCGCTCCAATGGTATCTTTAGCCGAGAACCGGGCCAATCCACGATTTAAAAAGGCAGTAACCAGATTGGGTGATTCATTAAGGATTTCCGAATAAACCTCCGTGGCTTTATCATAATCTTCCGTCTGAATGTAGGCAATGCCCAGATTAATCATCAGGTTCAGATTCATGGGGTCAACCTCCAGCCCACGCTTGTAATCCCCAATTGATTCTTCTGGTTTTTCTAACTTCTGGTACAAAATACCTCTGAGATTATAACCATCAATCAGATATGGATTAATTTCCAATGCTCTGTCACAATCTTCCAATGCCCCGGGGTAGTCCTCCAGATGATATTTCCCCACGGCCCGGTAATAATAGGGTTCGGCTAAATAGGGCTTTGCCTTAATTATCTGATTGAAATACTGAATGGCCAGAATATAATCTTCGAAATAGAGCGCATTTCGACCAATAATAGTCATCCTGTCGGTGTCAATTTGCGCTTTTACACTCACTCCCCCAAAGGCCGTCAGTATAATAATAATGATTAACAGTTTCCGCATAAGAATTAAAAACTAAAGCTGGTTTCCAACACCTCCTTATTTCCTGCATTATCGCTGACTTCTATGGAAAGGATGTGTGTTCCTTTTGTAAGGAAAGGGACTTTTTCAAAATAACAAATCAATTCATTGTTTTTGGCATCATACTCAAAAAGAGCCCATTGGTCATCAATTGAACAATTATATCCGGCAATTCCTGAAAAGTCATCTTTCAACCGAACAATCATCCTTTTCCGACTCATGTAATTATTGTGGTAAGGTTGATTCTTCAGGTACAAAACGGGCGCCAAAGTATCCTTTACAAGTAAAAAATCGCCACAAACCCGGCTGTTTATCACAAATTCGGAACCAACAACCTCTCCTCCTGCATATTGTGGCTTCAGGTTACCATCCAATACCGCTCCACATAATCCCGAGGTTTCGATGGAATCGGACAGCGGGAATCTTATTTCAAAACCATTGTGAACAGGTATAGTTTTATCTAACACCGAAAAAACCGAACCTGATTCAGAAATAAAAGATTCTCTCACATAGATTTGGCCCGTTACATCAGTATAAAAAGTACCCTGTTTCATTATAACTAAGTGTCCTGTTTGTTCAAAGAAAAAGGGACTACCTGCATCAATATGTTGTTGAGAAGATTCGGCTCCGCTATCAGCAGACAAGAAGCGATCCCCTTCAATCTGAAAATTTAATGAAGAATAGTTGCCAGTTACATCCTTTACCAAATAGGAAAACTGAGAAACAACCCCCGGTTCCATGGTTATCTTTCCTCGTTGAGCATTAAATTCATATAAATCGATGCTGTTGTACTGCTCTACAAAACTTTTCTGAATGGAACGGCCGGATGTCATTTTTTCAGCATAATCGATGTGGCTGTTTACAAAACGAGTATCGTGAAAATAGAAACCATCCATAATGTAAGAAAATACAGAATCGCCGTTTGCAGTTAGGTCGATGCTGTGAATACCGCATTTGCGCCACGAACCCGAATAGTAATCAAGCACTTCAATTCCAACACCAATGGTTCCGGTAGCCTTAATATCCGGGCTGTTTTTGAGGTGAAATGCCCCGTCATAAAAAACGGCGGGATAGTATTGAGGTTGATGCAAACCATTAATGGAAGCGCCCCGACTCAGAGGATACACCTTAATGCCTGAAATATGCGGACGCACATTGTCCCTGACCGGTGTTGAAAATACCAACGGATCAATTGGCTTTTGTCCTTCCGTCACCCGAACCTCAAAGTGAAGATGCGGACCACCAGAACTTCCCGAATTGCCCGAAAAAGCAACCACTTCACCCCTGTTAACAGGATATTGCCCCGGAGCCAAATATTTGTTTACCGAAAACGACTCGTTTTGATATTGAAGTGCCAGAACCAATGAATCAAGAACCGGCGAGAAAGATTCAAGATGTGCATAAACGGTGGTATAGCCTGAGGGATGGTCGATGTACAGCGCTTTACCAAACCCACCCGAGGACACTGAAATACGGGAAACAAATCCGTCATCTGCTGAAAAAACAGGTAACCCGGTTTTTCCCTGAGTCGTGATGTCCAGGCCCGAGTGAAAATGATTGCTTCGAATTTCACCGAAACTTCCACTTACCTTCGGATTAATCTCCAAAGGGAAATGATATTCCCATTTTTCTGCAGGCGGCTGAGCAGCTATAGTTATACCAGACAAAAGAAACAATAGAATATATGAGAGAAAGATATTTAGTTTTTGCATTTTACCCTTGATTTTAGAGGCTAAAAATAGAAAAATTTAAGGGTATTAAATAATTTTAACCACAGAACGCGGCAATCAAACAAATCTACCTTCGAATCTGTTGTATTAATAAGCTTAAAAACACGAAACATGAAAAATAAAGATGCTTACATTGAAAAGTTCGAGGCTCAGATTAAAGAACTCCAGGCCGACATTGACAAACTGGATGCCAAAGCCCGTCAAAGCGAAGCAGATTTAAGAATCAAATATCACGATGAGCTGGAACTGTTGATAGAAAAAAGGATCCAAGCCAAAGAACGGGTTGAAGAACTTAAAAATGCATCCGAAGGTGCCTGGGAAGAATTAAAAGCCGGAACCGAAAAGGCTTTTAATGAACTGAAAAGCAGCTGGAATGCTGCAATGAATAGGTTCAACAAGGATTAAAACTTATACTTTACAGGGCTATTGAAGATAACAACTTTCCACCCTCCTTTTTTGCAAAATGTTATGTCATGGTAGGTAAACAAGAGCAATAAAGACCGGTTGGAACAGTTGTTATTTTTTTTCCAAATCATTCAATCACAGAATTAATAGCCCGGGAGGAATTTATCTCATGTTCAACAAGTATGCCTGAATATCACGATTTGACTCCAGGTTCATCTTTTTACGCATCCTGGTTTTTGCCTTTCTTACCGATTCCTGCTCCACATGTAAAAACCCGGCAATCTCCAGATTTCCAAGGTTCATTCTAAGATAAGCACAAAGTTTTAGCTCATTTTGACTAAGGGAAGGGTGCTTATGTTTTAAAGAATCAAAAAAACCGGGATGAATTTTCTCGAAGTGAAAAAAATATCTGTCACTCTCGTCTGAATGAAGGGCATTATTGATGGTCTTCACAACATTTGAAATGTTTTCATTACTATCTTCCACCTGGCTGAGAGAAATCCGTCTTAGTTTTTCTTCAATTATTCTTAACAATCTGTCGTTTCCCGATTTTTGCATCATCACTGTCAACAATTCCCGCTCTTTGGCTTCTATGGATTCTCTGGACTTCTCTTCCACCTCCTTTTTCAAGTTTTTGTTTTGTCTGTCGAGTACTTTTGTCAACTCCTGATTCTTTCGAACAGTTTCGGAAAAATCGGCGGACAATGCAAACGACTGAAAAATTATAAACCCCACCAAACCGTAATGTAAAGTATAACCTGAATAAACGGCCCGGTTAAAAATAAGCGCTTCAAATGCGGTGGCCAATAGAAATAACAATATGCCGACTCCAATCATCCGCTTATATTTTGAAGAACCGGAAAATGACCTGATGGTCAGATAAAAAAGATATAAGAAACCCAAAAGGAAAAACAGCTGAAAAAAATGAATTCCAACCGAGACCAAATAATACGGGAGTATAAAAGTGATACCCACAAAAGCCAATGCCATCAGACTATAGAGGTCACGGATCCATTTTTTCAGCCGATCGGGGAATACCGAATAAAAAAACAAAAACAATGCGGCGGATGTAAGATACATTGCTGCAATGGCAAGTTTAAGATAGAAATGTACATTTTGCTGCAACCAGGGGTCGAAAAAGTCTATGTGAGAAAGAAGTCCCAGACGAAGGGCTATAAAAAAAGACATTGCACCAAACCACAAAAAGGCTTTTCTTTTTCGGTTTAACGCAAACAATACAAGGTGATATAAAGCCATAGCCAAAATCACCCCAAGCACGAATGCTTCGGCAATTTTCTCATCAGATTCAATCCGGCGAATCTCCGTTTCTGTTCCAATCAGAAAGGGCTGTCTGAAACCACCGTATTTCTCTTCATAATTGGCTGTTTGGATTACCACCTCATTCATCCCCCTTTCCGGGATAAAAGCCTTAACAACATTCACCTTTGCAGCAATATTGCTGACTGGTCCGGTTCCGGGATTACCTGCCCCGGCAACAAACTTTCCATTTATCCATATTTTGAAGGCGTTACAATAATCATCCACTTTCAGTGCCATAGGCAACACCGTATCAGCTATAAACCAGGTTCTGTAGGTAGCATGTCCGCGACCAGGCAAACGGTTCTCGTCAATCTCAAAATTGTTCCATGTATCAGGAAAATCAACCAAAGCAGATGCTTCCGGCGAATTTGCTCGTTGAAAGTCGGATGGCTCAAGCAACTGGTTCCAGTAAAAATGCATTTTGCCATTCAGAACAATTATTTCTTTTTCTGAACCAACAACATGCTGATTTTCGGCCATTTCTTTTGCAAAATGATCTTTTGAACCACACCCAATTATAAATACAACAAAAAATAATAGGAAAACCCGAAGAAAAATTCTCTGATAAAGGAATAAAAAAAATCTCGGCCTCATAAAAAACGGATATTTCCGATTTTGATTCAGCGGCCCTTTACCATATCAAAAAAGTTGTTTCATCTATAAAAAGAAATCACTGACAAAAACAAACCGGGTTGTCCCGCTTTTGTCCCGCCGTTAAATACAAAGATAGCAAAAGGATTGAATAGTTTTAAACCCACTTAAACAATCTACTAAAATCTTTTTTCCTATGAGAACATCTACTATTCTTTTATTCTTAATCTTTTTAACCCAAAATTCAATTTTTGCCCAAAATTTCGAAGGTGGAGACGGATCAAGTGGCACCCCCTGGCAAATTGCCACTGCCGCACAGCTGGATGAATTACGCAATTACACAGGAGATGTACATGCTGACAAACATTTTATCCTCACTGCAAATATTGATTTAACGAGCTATCTTACTCCGGGAGGTGCAGGATTCGACAAGTGGGGAGCCAACGGATGGCAGCCCATTGGGGAATGGAGTAATTTCTTTACAGGTAATTTTGATGGGGATGGATATGCCATTATCGGTTTAATGATAAATATAACCGCAAATAATGCAGGTTTTTTTGGTAATACCGGAGAGACCAGCATTATTAAAAATATCTATTTAATTGAAGTAGATATTGCGGGTGGCAATTCAACGGGAATGATAGCTGGATATAATCAGGGTACTATTGAAAATGTACATGTAAGTGGAACCCTTGGAGGAAACCAGGACGTTGGAGGATTAACCGGAGTGAATACCGGAACCATAATAAACTGCAGTTCGGAGGGGGCTCTGACTGCCACCTACCAGAATTCGGGCGGACTAATCGGGAATAACGTCAATGCTTCAGTTTCTAATTCACATTCGAATGTTATTGTTAACGGCCAACATTCCCCGGGAGGCCTCATTGGCTATAACTGGAACAGCGATGTTGAAAATTGTTACGCAACCGGAGACGTGAGTGGTAATGGTTGCATAGGCGGCCTTGTTGGTATTTTTAATGGAGGGTCTATAACCAACTCTGCTGCTTTTGGAGATCTGACCGGAACAGGAATGGACCTTGGAGGATTAATTGGTTACATATATGCTGGTGCAGCAACAAACAATTATGCACATGGAAACGCTGAAACTGTCACTAGTTTATCTGGTCAAAAGGTTGGTGGATTGGTCGGCAGTAACCAATCAACAGTTTCTTTATCCTATGCAATTGGCTCAACAGAGGCAGGGGCAAGCAAAGGTGGAATTTTGGGAACTAATTCTTCAGTAGCCACTTGTCAGGATTCATACTGGGATAAAAGCACCTCCTTACTCACAAATGCAATTGGCTACATTGATGGAACCATTACAAATTTGGTTGGGTTAAACACAACAGATATGAAAGGTGTTGTTGCACAAAGCAACATGAATGCTCTGGATTTTATTACCATTTGGCAAACAGTAAATGGAGCCAGCACCGACGCTACAGCGGATGGTTATCCCATTCTTCAATCAATCGACAGAGCAGCCCAACTTCGGGCTCAGGGAATTCTCGCCACATTTAATTTAACAACCTTAGCATCGCCAGTTGAAGGAGGAAGTATTTCGGGTGATGGCCAGTTTGGTGTAGGTGAACAAACCACGATTTTTGCAATCCCTGCAGAAGGTTATGTATTTGTAGAATGGTCAGGACCAATTACAAATATTGACGATCCCACAAAGGCAACAGCTCAGGTTACCATGCCAGCATCCGATGTTGCCCTCACTGCTATTTTTTGTGCAAATTGATTACCCTATAACCATCAGCAAAATTCCGGCTGCCGGAGGCACTGCAACCGGAAGTGGAACAGCCAACCTTGGCGATGTAGTTGCTATTGCCGCCACACCGGAAACTGGTTACCAATTTGTGGAATGGACAGGTGACACCCAGTATTTGGATGACCCAACCGCAGCATCTGCAAGCCTTACCATGCCGGCAGCTGGTGTTAACCTGACAGCAAACTTCGAATTAGTCGATTATTCAATTGCTATCAGTGCAAATACTGCAGCAGGTGGCACCACAACCGGAAGCGGAACAGCCAACTTTGGCGATGTAGTCGCGATTACCGCCACACCGGAAACAGGTTACCAATTTGTGGAATGGACCGGCGACACCCAGCATTTGGATGACCTAACGGCACCATCGGCAAGCTTAACCATGCCTGCCGCAGACGTTAACCTGACAGCAAACTTCGAATTAGTCGATTATTCAATTGCTATCAGTGCAAATACTGCAGCGGGTGGCACCACAACCGGAAGCGGAACAGCCAACTTTGGCGATGTAGTTGCTATTGCCGCCACACCTGAAACAGGTTACCAATTTGTGGAATGGACAGGTGACACCCAGAATTTGGATGACCCAACGGCACCATCGGCAAGCTTAACCGTGCCTGCCGCAGACGTTAACCTGACAGCAAACTTTGAATTGGTCGATTATGCGGTTACGATAAGCGCAAATCCTGTCGCAGGGGGCACCACAACCGGAAGCGGAACTGCCAACTTTGGCGATGTAGTTGCTGTTTCGGCTTCACCCGGGAACGAATATCAGTTCACCGGATGGACAGGCGATACTCAGTATCTGGATGACCTGAATAGTGCGTCAACCAATCTTACAATGCCTGCAGGTGATGTAAGTCTGACTGCCAACTTTGAACTTAAAGAACATCAGTTAACAACAGTTGCTTCTCCAGCAGAAGGTGGAGAAGTATCAGGTGGTGGCATTTATCACCATCAAGAGGAATTCACTTTAACCGCTGAACCAGCGGTAGGATATGTCTTTACAGCCTGGACAATTGGAAGTTCGCTTATTGCTGAAACACCTGTTTTTACGCAACAAATGCCACCACTATCTTTCATCATCACTGCACATTTCGTAAAAATTAATTATCAGTTAACGCTTTCCAAAAATATAAATGAAGGAGGAACAGTATCCGGTGGCGGAACCTTCAATTTCGAAGATGAAGCAACTGTTACAGCCATCCCGGCAACTGGTTACATTTTTGTAAACTGGACCGATGCCAGCGATAATGTGGTAAGTGATCAGGAAAGTTTCAACTATCCGATGCCATCAAGTGATGCAACCCTAACTGCCAACTTTGATTTGGTCACCTCTCTTACCCAAACAAAAGATGAGGCCCCAATGGTTTGGCCAAATCCATTTGATACACATATCAATATCGGGAGTATTGACAACATTAAACGCATCGTCATTATATCACAATCGGGTCAGATTGTTTATGAAAAAGATAATCCCGATAATACAATTATTACCTCCGGTTTAAAGCCTGGAATTTATCTTATTAAAATTATTGATGAAACCGGGAAAATAACAATGAGTAAACTGATTAAACAATAACAATGTAGAAAAATCAAGGCTTTCCTTAAGGAAGGCCTTGATTTTTTATCCAAAAACAGAAAATTATAATTCAGAATCTGACAAAAAGTTCAAGCCCATTTTGTCTGCGTGAAATTAATGGTATAAATGTCAGTACTACATCCTGATTCTTTTTATTTTTTCTGGTTAGCATTTTGCTCAGGAAAGGGTATGCCCAATATGCCATTTTAGTACTCAGAATACCGATTCCTGCTCCGGCGGCAACATCGGTAACCCAGTGCCTGTCATTATATATTCTGTACATTCCCGTACTTAAAGCAACAGAGTATCCGATTATTCCGGGCCAAACCGAGCTATCTTTAAACTCTTGCCAGAGAAACTCAGCTCCCATAAATGCCGTGGCTGTATGTCCCGAAGGAAATGAATTAAAGGTACTCCCATCAGGCCTTTGGGTGTTTATCGAATATTTTAACGCATTGACAGAACCTCCCATTATAATATATGAAGTTGCCAGTATAATAGCTCTGTCTTTATAGTTGTGCGCTGCATTTAGTCCGGTTCTGTCAAGACCAAATGCAGATACAAT
>NZ_JADQBH010000210.1 GCF_016278715.1 Marinilabilia sp.
GGGTGCCCGTACGCACGATAAGTATCGTCTCACCGAATCAGCCTATTCGTATAAATTTGTTATCAGGCCGGTAAGGAATAAATGATGGGTTTATTTTCAATAGACCGGTAGATTTTTAGAAGTTAGGGGTAACTAATAGTCCGGTCAAATAAGCTATAAGGCAGACACGCGATGACGCAAAGTTTTTATTATGAGTGAGTTGCGGTTTAGTCGTCTGGCCTTTTACTGGATTAATTATCAGCTGTTTGTAGAAATTTAACGAAGTATTGAGGTAATACATTTGGAGGTGATTCTTTTGACGAGCAAAATAGAACGTTAATCCAAATTAGGATAAAAATTTCGCTAAAATATTTTACGATTATATTAGTCTGGTGTCCGGGAAACAGACTAAAAACAGACCAAAAATCCGATGCCATCTATCAGATTGTCAGATTACAGATTGGAACAGTGACTAATTGTGAAACATTTAACAGATTTCACTGAAACAAACTACCCTTAATTTAGTTTATTATAATTCAATAATACTTTTTGATGATTTCAAACATTTTTCTCTATCTTGCAATGTTTTTGGCCTCAAAAACAGGAGTAAATGATAATTGAATGAGACCTAAATCTATCATTTATGAATCACAAAGAGAGAGTGTTAACTGCTTTGAATCATGAAGAGCCAGATCGGGTACCTGTTTTTTACTGGGCTGTACCTGAGTTCACACAAAAAATGATGTCCGAATTGGGTTTTTCTGATGCTGACCAGCTTCTGGAACATCTGGATATTGATTTTCGCTGGGTTGAGCCTGTTTATACGGGCCCCAACCTGGTTAACCAAAAAAAAGGGCAGAAGAAAGATATCTGGGGTGTGGGATATGAATTGGTGGGGCATGGAGACTTGAGATATTGGGAGGCAAGGCACTTTCCGCTTCAGGACATTTCCGACCCTGAATATCTTGAAAAATATCCCTGGCCGACTACGGATTTGTTCGATTTTGAATCTCTTACCAAACAGTGCGAAAAATATAAGGATTATGCCATAATGACGGCACCGGGATACTCATCTCCCGGCCTGTTCAGAATCATTCAGCGACTTATTGGACGGGATTCATTTCTTGATGTTATGATGTACAATCCCCGCTATTTTAAGGTTTTGGTGGATAAGGTGACGGAGTTTTATGTTGATTTTATTGAGAAGTTTTTCGCTGTAACGGGCGATAAAGTTGATTTTATTCGCATTGCTGATGATTTTGGAGCCAGCAGCGGACTTATGATTAGCAATGAAAACTGGAATACCTATTGCAGACCTGCTATTGAGAAGTTTGTTGAGTTGCCGCGCAAATTGGGAGTTAATTTTTATATGCACAGTTGCGGCGCCGTTCGAAAGCTGCTTCCTGAGTTTATTTCGCTGGGGGCCGATGTTTTGGACCCTATTCAGACCAGAGCCGAAGGCATGAACCCCCAGGGACTCAAAAAGGATTTTGGGCAGATGATTACTTTTTCCGGCGGATTGGATGAAGAGTTGTTGCTTCGTAAATCTACTCCCGAACATATAAAAGAAGGGGTGCGCGAACTTATTGAAACAATGGCTCCCGGTGGTGGATTTGTTATTGGCCCCTCGCATAAGTTAAAAGTGGAAACTCCGGTGGAAAATGTTCTTGCGATGTATGAAGCAGTGAAAGATTATTCTCTGCCACATCCCTGATGATATATTTAGCCTGCCCGGAACTTTGAGAATATGGTGGCTTGCGAATTAGGAGGATTCTCCATCCAATCCTAAAGCGGGAGCCACTTTTTTCATGGCTTCAATCGTTTCTTCTATCAATTCGCTGATGTCCATTTTCAACATCTCAGCGCCTTTAAGTATGATATTGCGATCTACGCCCGCTGCAAATTTTTTGTCCTTCCATTTTTTCATGACCGATTTCACTTTTAATTCATGGATGTTTTTGTCCGGTCGAACCAATACCGACGTGGTTACCAGTCCTGTAAGTTCATCGGTGGCATAAAGTACCTTTTCCATAATGTGCTCGGGTTGAACATCACTGCAAATACCCCAGCCATGGCTCACAATTGCTCTGATGTATTCTTCGGGCCATTTATTCTCTTCCAGTATTTTACGTGTCATCGTGCAATGCTGTTCGGGGAACTTTTCGTAATCCAAATCATGAACCAGCCCTATGATTGACCATTTCTGAGTGTCTTCATGATATTTACCGGCAAAATAATTCATAACGCCTTCCACAGCAATGGCATGTTTAAACAAACTCTCACTCTGATTATACTTTTTAAATAATTCTAAGGCATTTTCCCGTGTTGGTTTCATAATGTTTTGCGTTTGATGGTATTTTTTATTTTTTTTTAATCCTTTTTTTGATTGTTCTCGCTTCCAAAAAACTTCAGTTTTATGGTCCTTGCGCGTGGGTGTCCCAAAAATTTTTGGGCACAATGTATTTTTGACAGAATTGGCCCGTCCACCGCAGGGGATAAACTTTAATAACGCCGGGATTTTAACACGAGGTAACTTTTAAATAGAGCCTAATCCAACCTTTCATTTATCTCATTTAACCTCTGATTTTTAGTCATCTGGACTCTGATTGCGTTTGTCAATATAAGACTTAACCAATTTCGAAAATCCATCGGTTAATTGGTGAATAATTGGATGATCTGCTTTAAAATTTAAAGTCTCAATGCTTTTAATGGCTAATATTCTTGGTGATGTGCCTGTAATAAAGGCTGCTTCCACATCTTTCAGGTGCTGATGATGGAGCGGACTAAAATCAACCGGGATTTTTAAGGCTTGTGCAACCTCAAGAGTCTTTTTTCGTGCTATTCCCGGCAAAACCATCTGGTCGGGCGCTGTAAACAACTTATGACCAACAATGAAAAATACATTGCTTCGGCTACCTTCGGTAATCTCTCCCTGATGGTTGACCAGTAGCAATTCAAAATAATCCTTTTCCTTAATTATCTGATTTGCATCGTATCTTAGCAGAGTATTGGCAATTTTCGTTTGTGTATTCTCTCTTTCGTTAAAAAACAAGCCACATGAAATCCCTTTTTGGTATTGTTCGCTGGTTGGGTAGGAGTGTGGTACACCAGATGCATGGTAAGAAATTACACTCCCGTCAGATGAATCGAAAAAAACAGATAGCCTTACATTTCCCGATATTATCTTTTCCCGCTTAATGGTTTCTTTGAAGAAGTTCTTAATGGTTTCAAAATTGAAGTTTAGTTTTATTCCGGCTTTGTCTGCACCATGAAATAAACGCTGTATATGATCTTCCAGAAAAAGACCTATTCCTTTCTCCACCCGGAAAACCTCGTATAATTCACGGATATTTTTATCGTCCATCAGGCTTTAATTTAGGTTAAAAGTACTAAGAAACCAACAAAGTTCTTACAGCTCAGCAATTTTATGTTTTAAGGTTCACCATTATAATGCAATAGTCCGTTAAAAAAAACATAAACGCAAAGACGCAAAGTTTTTATTATGAGAGAGTTATGTATCATGTCACAAGCCGTGTAAACCATTAATTATCAGACACTTCTAAAAGTTTACCGGAGTGTTGATAATGTTTACATTATAGCATTCATAATCAAAAGAAAAACAAGTACAAGAACCGGTAGGACCCACATTTTGGGTTGATTCTCATGTATATGTTACGGAATGGGAGCCTGAAGGGCTCCTATGTTTATAGCGATACGCAAAATATAAAATATCGACGCTGAAGGTGTCGAATGCTGTTTAATACCCTGTTTTATGGCCCTGCTGATAGTTCAATCAGATGGTTTTCGTGCAATTTGGTTGACATCCAGTCAATCGGGCCCAGCACTATCTCCAGTTTGTACCGGGCTTGTGCCTGTGGATAGCTCTTGCCCTGCTCAATTTGGCTGATGGTCGCCTGAGACAAGCCCGAAAGCTTTGACAGGTGTTCTTGACTTAATCCCCTGCTGACTCTTATTTGTACCAAATTTTTCATATTGATATTTTCAACATAACTATATAGTTCTATAAAGCAATATTAAAAACATTGGTATTTAGATGCAAAATAAAATTGAGCTAATTTGTTGACCGATAGGTGGTAGTGAAATATTCAAGTGCTGGTTTTGGGGGCTTGAAAATGGATTTGTGGAAGTATTTTTTTGCAATTTACTTGTAATCCTGTTTTGGATATAGCCGACAACCAAACAGGACTGAACCAGCTGCATGGAATTATTCTTGGTTATTTTCTTCAAATTAGTAACTTTGATTTAAACACCAACTTTTGAAAATATACTCAATCAAAAGCCGGTTTCGCTGTTCTTCAGATAAATAATGACTTTTTGTCACTGGTCAGCAACCTCAGAAAGCAAAAAGAATTTTTAATGCCCTCAATTTAAAAATTGTATAAAAACCACACATACCAGGCTATTGTATAAAGACCTTCGGCCTTTTAAAAACACAACAACAGCACTTTGTCAAAATAGCATAATGCATTTCGTTAAAAGAAAAAAGCCTCGCTTTTAGGAGAACTGCTTAATTGACTTCGTCGAACTTTGTTTCACAAATAATTTATTCCGATTCCCAACTATTGATGAACTATATTTAATAAGCTTTTCAAGCTATGTGTTCTTTTCCCCGGAATTATTTATTATGTTTTGTATTAAAGTTATAAAGTAGAATTAGGAAAGGTTCCCCAGTCTGTGATCAGAAATGCGAGTATTTCAATTGATTCAAAACTGAGTTGTATTGGTGGCTTGATTGGTGACAATGAGTTGAAAAACAGTAAAATACATTGGTGTTGAAAAGCAACAGAAATATGTCGTAATTCTAATTAAAGAAAAAAAACCTTAAAGGACTTGTGAATTTTTAATATTCTATATTGTAAAGAAATTCAATGTGGTATGATGCTTGATAGCGAAAAAATATCTTTCTTTGACATCGATAGATTGTAAAAAGTGTTTGAAAAAAAGCTATTTTTGCACGTTAATTATTAGAAAATTTATACTTGAAGTTTCAATCTGAAAACGAAATTGTAACATGACCGAAAGTTTTAATCAGGCATGGGTGCTTCTGGGAGTTGGAATGGTAACTGTTTTTACTGTCTTACTACTGGTTGTTTTGATTGGTAATGGCCTTGTACTTTTTGTGAATCGTTTCCTTCCTGAAAGTGAATCAGGAAAACCCGGAAATGCTGGCTTCAAAAGTGCAATTCATCCATCAAAAGTGGCTGCCATTGTTGCAGGAGTAAAAAATGTAACGGCAGGCAGAGGAAATGTTGTTGAAATCAGAAAAAATAAAAAAATATAGTATTGTTATGGGGAGAAAAATAGGATTTTCGTTGTTGTATCGCGATATGTGGCAATCGTCCGGAAAATATGTGCCACGCAAAGATCAGCTTGAGAAGGTTGCACCTGCCATTATTGAAATGGGATGTTTCGACAGGGTGGAGACCAATGGTGGTGGTTTTGAACAAATTAATTTGCTTTTTGGAGAAAACCCCAATGAGGCAGTCCGTGCATGGACAAAGCCTTTTAATGATGCCGGTATTCAAACACACATGCTTGAACGTGCCCTGAACGGCATTCGTATGTCTCCCGTTCCTGCCGATGTGCGCAAACTGATGTTTAAAGTTAAAAAACAACAGGGGACTGATATTGCCCGTTCCTTTGACGGACTGAATGACCCGAGAAATATCATTGATTCTATTAAATATGCCAAAGAGGGTGGAATGATTGCGCAGGCCGCTATGAGTCTTACCTACTCCGAGGTTCACACCGTAGAGTACTATATTGATTTGGCCGACCAGTTTATTAAAGCGGGTGCCGATGAGATATGTCTGAAAGATATGGCAGGTGTTGCCCGTCCCTCCTGGCTTGGAAAAATTGTGAAGGGTATTCGCAAGGAGCATAAAGAGCTTCCAATAACTTATCATGGCCATTCAGGCCCCGGTTTCTCGGTTGCTACCATACTTGAGGTGGCACGGGCCGGTGTTGACTATGTGGATGTGGCAATGGAACCTCTTTCCTGGGGTACGGGTCATGCCGACTTGCTTACCATTCAGGCTATGCTGAAAGACGATGGTTTTGATGTGCCCGATATCAACATGAAAGCTTATATGAAGGTTCGTAAGCTTACACAGGAATTTATGGATGATTTTCTGGGGTATTACATTAATCCCAAAAATCGTCACATGAATTCGCTGCTTATCGGGCCCGGACTTCCCGGTGGTATGATGGGCAGCCTGATGGCTGATTTGGAGAATAACCTGGAGAGTTTGAACAAATGGAAAGCCAAACATAAGAAACCTGAACTTTCTCAGGATGACTTACTGATAAAACTTTTTGAAGAGGTTGAATACATATGGCCTAAACTGGGTTATCCGCCTTTGGTTACTCCTTTCAGTCAATATGTTAAAAACCTGGCATTGATGAATGTTCTTCAGATGGAAAAGGGCCGGGAACGCTGGAGTATGATTGCCGACAATATCTGGGACATGATTTTGGGAAAAAGCGGTCAGGTTCCCGGAAAACTGGCCCCTGAGATTATCGAACTGGCCAATAAAGAGGGTAAGGAATTCTTTACCGGTCACCCACAGGAGCCCTATCCCGATGAGCTGGACAGTTTCCGCAAGGAGATGGACGATAACGGCTGGGATTATGGCAAAGATGATGAAGAACTGATGGAGCTTGCCATGCATCCTCAGCAATATCGTAATTACAAATCAGGCCAGGCCAAAGAAACTTTTGAAGCCGATCTTGCAGCGCGGAAAGCCGAAGAAGAAACTTCAGCTGGTTCTTCAGCGAACAGTGGTATGGGAGACTGTTCTCCATCCAGAATGAATATTAATGTGAATGGCGAAGATTTTGAAGTGATGGTGTCCTACAACGGTCAGGATGTTGTGGATACAGAAAAATCATCTTCGAAAGAGGCCTCTGCTTCGGCGCCGGCCGGGAAAGGTGAGCCGGTTATCTCTCCTTTGGAAGGGAGGTTCTATTTCACAAAAGATTCCGGTGAGACACCCATAAAAGAGGGAGATAAAGTCAAAGAGGGGGATGTTCTTGGGTATGTTGAAGCCATGAAAACCTACAATGCTGTTCGTTTTGACCGGGCCGGTGTGGTGACAAAAATACTAAAAGAGAATGGAAGTGAAGTAGAGGAGGACGATGAACTGGTTGTTCTTCAGTAGTTTGCTCAGTTGAAATAGTTTATTTTTTTAGGTCTGATGGAAATCGTCTTTGTTAAGAACAGGCCAACACAATGTACAGCATTTTAACAGTGCGGTTTCCTCAAAAGAATTCAACAACTAAATGGAAGTACTCAGACAATTATACGATATGACTGCCCTGGGAGAGATTGGAGAAACTCCCGGGGTTTTATTAATGATTTTGATTGGTGCTGTTTTACTTTACCTTGGGATAGTGAAAAAATACGAGCCGTTGCTGCTTGTGCCCATCGGCTTTGGTATCATTCTGGCCAATCTTCCGGGTGGAAATATGGACGTGGTTCCAGCCGAAATGGTGGAATTGCCCGGACACAGATACATGAACCTTTTCGAAATAGCCAGCGAATACGGCATTATGAATTTTGTTTATTATTCTCTTATTAAAACAGGATTTCTGCCACCGATTATTTTTATGGGGGTGGGAGCATTGACCGACTTTGGACCCATGTTGCGTAATCTGCGACTGGCATTCTTTGGTGCCGCGGCACAGATAGGTATATTCGGAGTTTTCTTTGGAGCCATTGCTTTAGGCTTTTCGGCTAAAGAAGCAGGTTCTCTGGGAATTATTGGCGGAGCGGACGGGCCAACCGCGATTTATACCACCATTTTACTTGCTCCGCATTTGTTGGGTCCGATTGCCATTGCTGCCTATTCTTATATGGCGTTGGTTCCGGTAATTGTTCCGTTGGTGGCCAACCGGCTCATAACGAAGAAGGAGTTTCGGATTAATATGAAGAAACAGGATAAACTGTATCCGCCCAAATACAAGATTAAGAATCTTAAAGCGGTCAAGATTATTTTCCCCATTGTCCTTGGGATTGTAGTCGCCATATTGGTGCCTTCATCGGTGCCTTTGCTTGGAATGTTGCTTTTTGGAAATCTCATCAAAGAGATTGGTACAACTACTTCCCGCTTGTCGGAGGCAGCAACAGGGCCAATAATGAATACGGCCACCATATTTCTCGGACTTGCAGTGGGCGCAACCATGACTGCAAAAGTCTTTTTGGACCTTAAAACACTGGGGATTATTGTAGGTGGATTTTTAGCATTTGCCATCTCCATTGCCGGAGGAATCCTGGCGGTTAAAGTTTACAATATGCTTGCTAAAAAGAAAATTAACCCACTCGTAGGTGCCACAGGGCTTAGCGCTGTTCCCATGGCTTCCAGAGTGGCAAGTGAGATGGGATTAAAGCACGATAGCAGCAACCATTTATTACAATATTGCATGGCTTCCAATATCTCGGGGGTTATTGGTTCTGCCGTGGCTGCCGGAGTATTGATTTCCATTCTTGGATAAGGAATAAGGTAAAACGATTTTAATTGCCACAGAGTGCCCTTTTTTAAGGCGTTTACTCTGTGGCAATATTTATAAATATCGAAAGTATTGATTATCTTTGGCCTTTTCTTAAAATCATGTAATCGGTAACCGGGATTTCTGGTTCCGGTAACTTTTTTATTCAATTTATTATCATGGGATTATTCGGCGGTTTCAATAAGGCAAAAAAAGAAAATCTTGACAAAGGGCTGGCCAAAACTAAAGAGAGCGTATTTCAGAAAATGACTCGTGCCGTGGTTGGTAAAACCAGGGTTGATGATGACGTACTTGATAGCCTGGAAGAGATTTTGATTACTTCCGACGTGGGTGTGGACACAACGCTGCGCATCATTGAACGCATCGAGGAGAGGGTTTTGCAAGACAAATATATCAATACCAGTGAGTTAAATGTTATTCTTCGTGAAGAAATTGCAGCACTTCTGGCCGAGAATGAAGACAGTGACGCGGGCGATTTTGAACTCCCTGCCGATAAAAAACCGTATGTTATTATGGTTGTGGGCGTTAATGGAGTTGGGAAGACCA
>NZ_JADQBH010000323.1 GCF_016278715.1 Marinilabilia sp.
CCCCTAAATCCCCCAAGGGGGACTTAAAAAGAGCTTCGGCACATAAAGATTAAGCCTGGTAGTTCTTAGCTCACCAACTAAAAACCAGGGCGCAGGACCAGGAGCAACAAAGCAAGGTTAAACTCTGTAATGCAGATACATAGAAAAAACCAGAACCCTGAAAGGGAGATAGCAGGAGGCGTGGAGCATAAAGCGTAAGGCGGTGGGTTTAGAGCAAAGGAAATTGAATATTCAACAAAAATAACAATACAAAAACATAGAACTATGAAGCAGTTATCAGACATTGGATTAATTGGTTTGGCCGTAATGGGAGAAAACCTGGTTCTCAATATGGAAAGCAAAGGCTTTCAGGTATCGGTTTTCAACCGAACCACCGAAAAAGTAGATGACTTTATTGAAGGTCGTGCCAAAGACAAAAACATCAGAGGCACACACACCCTTGAAGAGTTGGTGAAATCCCTGGAACGTCCCAGAAAAGTAATGATGATGATCAAGGCCGGACCGGCAGTTGACAAACTCATCGAAAGCCTTATTCCTTTGCTGGAGCCGGGGGATATTCTCATCGATGGCGGAAATACTCACTTTCCGGACACCACCCGCCGCACAGAATATGTAGAGAGCAAAGGACTTCTTTACATCGGGACCGGAGTTTCGGGCGGTGAAGAAGGCGCCTTACTGGGCCCCTCCATTATGCCAGGCGGCTCCCCCAAAGCCTGGGAAGCAGTAAAACCCATTTTCCAGTCGATCGCCGCCAAGGTAGAAGATGGAACACCCTGTTGTGACTGGGTAGGTGAAAAAGGCGCCGGCCATTTTGTGAAAATGGTACACAACGGCATTGAATACGGCGACATGCAGATTATTAATGAAGCCTATCACCTTATGAAAGAGTTGCTGGGTATGTCGGCCGACGAAATGCATGAAGTATTTAAAGAGTGGAACGAAGGCCCCCTTGATTCCTACCTCATTGAAATCACTCGCGACATTTTAGCATACAAAGATGAAGACGGAGAGCCACTGGTAGAGAAAATTCTCGACACAGCCGGACAAAAAGGAACCGGAAAATGGACAGGAATCTCCGCCCTTGATCTGGGCATTCCATTGACCCTCATCGGAGAAGCTGTTTTCTCACGCTGTCTTTCAGCCATAAAGGAAGAGCGTGTAGCCGCATCAAAAATATTGTCGGGCCCAAAACCTGAATTTACCGGTGATAAAAAAGCATTCCTGAAAGACCTTCACGATGCGGTGTATGCCTCAAAAATCATTTCTTATGCACAGGGTTATGCCCTGATGGCTGCAGCTGCCGAAGAGTACGGATGGAATCTCAACTATGGTGGCATTGCACTGATGTGGAGAGGTGGATGTATCATTCGCTCGGCTTTCCTGGCTAAGATCAAAGAGGCTTATGATACCAACCCCGACCTGACCAATTTACTGCTCGCCCCCTTCTTCAAAGATGTGGTGGAAAATGCTCAGGCTGGTTGGCGGAGAGTGGTCTCCAAAGCCATTGAAAACGGAGTTCCCACTCCGGCTTTTGCGACAGCATTGAATTACTACGACGGATACCGTCACGACCGTTTGCCGGCAAATTTACTGCAGGCGCAACGTGACTATTTTGGTGCCCATACTTATGAAAGAATAGATAAGCCAAGAGGTGAATTTTTCCACACCAACTGGACAGGACGAGGCGGAACTACCGCATCCTCAACATACAATGTGTAAATACCCGGTCCGTTCACTTCGAAAGGAGTGAGCGGACTTTTTATCCACCATTCACAACAACCTGATTTTATGATACCTGCTGATTACCCCAATGATATTTCCAGGAACAGGTATCTAAACAAAGACATTAATCTGATGATGAACAAACAAATCGTTGTTTCACTACTTGTGCTTCTATTTTTTGCCGGAGGATGTGGCTTAAAATCAGATGTCAAAGTACTGAAGCTGGGACACTCTCTTGACACCAAGCACTCGGTACACATCGCCATGGAATTTATGGCTGACCGATTGGAAGAGCTTTCGGATGGTAAGCTGAAAGTTGACATTTATCCCAATGGTGTTTTGGGATCGGAGCGGGAAAGCCTTGAGCTTCTTCAACTGGGGAGTCTTGACATCACCAAAGTATCTGCCGCCGCTCTTGAAGGATTCGTGGAAGAGTACAAAGTTTTTGGCCTCCCCTACATTTTTGCCGACCAGGAACATGCTTTTTCTATAATGGACGGTCCGGTAGGAAAAGAAATTCTTTCGAAAGGAGAAAAATTCTGGTTGCAGGGACTCTGCTTTTACGATGCCGGGGCCCGCAGTTTTTATTCTTCCCGTCCCATTCGCAAACCGGAAGACCTTTCGGGCCTCAAGATGAGGGTAATGCCCAGTATTACCTCTTTCGCAATGATCAGAGCAATGGGTGGCTCCCCCACGCCAATATCATGGGGTGAGTTATATACTGCCCTCCAGGGAAAAGTAGTGGATGGAGCGGAAAACAACCCACCCAGTTTTTATCTGTCGCACCATTACGAAGTATGTAACTACTATACCCTTAATGAGCATACCCGAATCCCCGATGTGCTTCTGATGAGCACCCATGCTCTGAAGAAACTCAACACGCAGGAGAAAGAATGGCTCATGCAGGCAGTTCAGGAATCTGTTGTAGTGCAGAGAAAAGAGTGGATGAAATCGGAAAAAGAGGCTCTGATAGAACTCGAAAAAGAAGGAGTCGAGATAATAACTCCGGATAAACAACCATTCAGAGAAGCCGTTCAAAGTGTCTATGACCTTTATCAAGACAACGAAGAGCTTTCCATCCTAATTGAGCGCATCAGGGCTGCAGAATTTCAAGTTGACAGCACCAGGGTAGTTCCTGAGAACACAGATATCGTTGATAAACAAAAGCAATAACAATATGCATCTGAGAGCAAAAATTGATAAAATACTGGAAGTCTTTCTGGTTGTATTGACAACTACCCTGGTAGTGGATGTTGTCTGGCAGGTGGCCAGTCGATACATCTTGTCCAATCCCAGCTCATTCACCGATGAGCTGGCGGTATTTCTGCTTATCTGGGTAGGAATGGCCGGGGCAGCCTATGTAAAAGGGAAAAATGAACATTTGGCAATAGACATTCTTCCGGACAAACTGAAACCAAAAAACAAAAACAGATTGTTGGTATTCATTAATTTTCTGATCATCGTCTTCTGTCTGACCATCATGGTTACAGGAGGAGCATGGCTTGTTTACACCCGCTTTCAAATGGGACAGGTCTCCTCAGCCCTGCAGGTTCCGCTGGGTTTTGTTTATTCCATTGTTCCCATCAGTGGTTTACTTATGATTTATTACTCCCTCGACGACATCCTGAATTTGATCAGTGCAAACAAAAAAATAAAACAGTAGTATCATGGAATTAGATATGTTGGGCATTATAGTCCTGGTCTCTTCATTTATATTTTTCCTGGTAATAGGTACTCCTATTGCCTACAGCATCGGGCTCTCAGCCATGGCCACCATGCTAGTAAGTTTCGATGTATTACCTGCCTTTTCCACGATGGCCCAACGAATGGCCACAGGCCTGGAGAGTTTTTCGCTTTTGGCCATTCCCTTTTTCATACTGGCAGGACAATTAATGAACTCCGGAGGAATTGCCATGCGGCTTATTGAGTTTGCAAAAGTTTTGGTAGGTCGTCTTCCCGGAGGATTGGCTTTGGTAAATGTCACTGCCAATATGCTTTTTGGCGCCATTTCAGGGTCTGCTGCAGCCTCCGCTTCTGCCATCGGCACTATAATGGGTCCCCGTATGGAAGAAGAAGGATATGACAAAAATTTCTCTGCGGCCATCAACGTAACATCAGCCACCACAGGATTGTCAATCCCTCCCAGTAACATTCTTATTGTTTATGCACTAGCCAGTGGAGGCACCTCCATTGCTGCGTTATTCCTGGCTGGTTATGTCCCCGGTATATTAACAGGTCTGGCTATCATGCTGGTGGGTTCGGTTTATGCGTACAGAAAGAAATATCCCGTGGGCGATAAGATTCCATTCAAACAGGGAGTTAAGAAGTTTCTGGATGCTATTCCCAGTTTAATGATGCTGGTAGTAGTGATAGGTGGTATTATTGCCGGAATTTTTACGGCAACCGAAGCTGCTGCAATTGCAGTGGTTTATAGTCTGATTCTGGCCCTCCTCTACAAAGAAATTACCGCAAAACACTTACCTGCCATTATTATCAACACAGTACGTACAGCGGGTATGGTATTATTGCTCATCGCAGCATCAATTGGTCTGTCGTGGGTGATGTCGTTCGAAAACATCCCTGAAACTGTAAGTAATGCATTGCTTTCACTTTCATCAGATCCGTTTGTGATTCTGCTGATAATTAACCTGGCATTACTTGCAGTAGGTATATTCATGGACATGACACCCGCTGTACTGATATTTACACCCATATTCCTGCCCATTGTAACCACCCAATTGGGCCTCGACCCCATTCATTTTGGGATCATTATGATTCTGAACCTGAATGTGGGTCTCGTAACCCCACCGGTGGGTGCAGTACTGTTTATCGGATGCAGTGTAGCCAAACTTAAAATACAGGATCTGGTAAAACCCCTGATTCCATTTTACATCGCTATGTTTGTGGTGCTTCTTTTGGTAACATTCATTCCGGAAATTTCACTTTGGGTACCCCAATTTTTCGGTTATTAATAAGATAAAGATGTGACAAATGCCAGCTTGGCATTTGTCACTCTATTTCACAGCAATGCCAAAAGGCAAAGAATACGATAATCCAAACAGATGAAACCAGTCCGCATAAAAGACATCGCCCAAAAGGCAAACGTTTCCATAGGCACCGTCGATCGGGTATTACACAACCGGGGGGAGGTGGCAAAAAAAACGAAACAAAAAATACTGGACATCGCAAAAGAGATGGATTATCAGCCCAACATTGTTGCACAGGCTTTAACAACCCGGAAAACCTACAAATTTTCCGTGCTGATTCCCAAAGGAGGTGATGACAATGTTTATTGGCTGGCACATCCCAAAGGCATTGAAAAAGCCATACACGATCTTCACCCCTTTTCCCTTGATATTGATTATTGCCTGTTTGAACTGCACAATGAAGCCGATTTCATAGAAAAAACCCGGGGTATTTTGAAAAATCCACCGGATGGTGTCATCATGGCCCCTATTCTGAAAAAAGAGGCCATCAGGTTTTGTGAAGACCTTGACAAAGAGAAAGTCCCCTATATTTTCATAGATACCTTCATCGACAACACCAATTGCATTGCCTTCATCGGGGAAGATGCTTTTCAGGGGGGACGGGTGGCAGCAAGCCTCATCGACTTTGGGCTGAAACCCGAAAAGGATATACTGATTGTTAACCTTGCCAAAGACCTTGAGAACACACAGCACCTCAACCGCAGAAATCAGGGTTTTCTGAGTTACTTTCTGGATGCAGGAAAAAACAGCGGGATGAAAATTACAGTCGAAATACCCACCACCGAGCAGGATACCGTTGAGGCAAAAATGGACCAGATTCTTCAACAAAATCCTAATATCGGAGCTGTTCTTGTATCCAGTGCAAAAACACATGTTATTGCACGATATCTGGAGAAAAAAAGAATAGAGGCCATTCTGGTGGGTTACGAAATGACGCGGAAAAACACAGATTTTTTAAAAAAAGGCATCATTCATTTCCTGATTGGCCAGAAGCCCATGGAACAATCGGAAAAGGCAGTTAAGCGTCTTTTCGAATACCTGACCACCCACAACATCACCATGAAACATGAGTTTCAGCCTGTTGAAATTATCAATACCGAAACAATTACTATGAACCAATAAAAAATTCAGTCATGAAAAAACTATCCAAGTACTCATTTGGCATGGGCGACCGTTTTGCCCATCAAGCCGGATGGCAGTTAAAAACCATACTGGAAGCCGAAAAAAAGGGAATTGAAATTACTCCCGTGTGGAACAAATCGAACCGTGAACACACCACCATTGGCAGTGAGCCCAAAGACACACTTGCCGCTGCTGAAAAAAGCATTAAAGAGGCCGGTTACAACAAACAATGGTTTATTGATGCCGACCATGTGAATCTGGACACCGTTGATCGGTTTCTGAGCAGCTCAAACTTCTTCACCATCGATGTGGCTTCCTATATCGGACAAAAGAGTGAAGCCAAAGAAGAAGAGGATTTTATCGGGAAAATGAGACCATTCATCGGCAATATTGAAGTCCCGGGATTAAAAACCGCCTTTAATATTACCGAAGATATGCTCCGGCACGTCGCAGATCAGTATTTGTATGCCGCCCAAATGGCAGGGGAAACCTACAAACGGATTGAAACAGAAAAAGGCAAAGGCAATTTCATCACAGAAGTATCCATGGATGAAGTCCCCATCCCACAGACCCCGGTAGAACTGTTCTTTATTCTGGCGATGCTTGCTCACTACAATGTGCCGGCACAGACCATAGCCCCAAAATTCACCGGGCGGTTCAACAAAGGAGTAGATTATGTAGGCGATGTCAATGCCTTTAACACCGAGTATGAAGCAAATCTGATGGTCATCGACTTTGCCATTCAGCAGTTTGGACTTCCAGAAGAATTAAAACTGAGTATTCACTCGGGCTCTGACAAATTCTCCATCTATCCCATTATCAAACAGTTATCAAAGAAACACAATAAAGGTTTTCACCTGAAAACAGCCGGAACTACCTGGCTTGAAGAGGTTATTGGACTCGCTCTGGCTGGAGGTGAAGCTTTGGTATTTGTAAAAAATCTATACTCCCGGGCATTAACCGATGTAAAAAAGCTTTGTGCCCCTTATGCCGATGTCATCGATATTGACGAAAACAAACTCCCCTCAGCCATGGAAGTGCAGGGCTGGACGGGCGAAGAGTTTGCCCATGCGCTGAGACATATCCCCGGGCATCCGCAATACAACTCCAACCTTCGTCAGCTGGTGCATGTGGGCTACAAACTGGCAGCTGAGAGAATTGACCAATACAATATGCTACTGGAGAAACATGCTGATATTGTAGGCAAATGTGTATTTGAAAATCTTTATGAGCGCCATGCCAAAAGATTGTTTGTTGATTAGTAATAAATAAACCTTTTTGATAATGAAGAAAGGGCTGCTCCATTGTGGGGGCAGCCCTTTCTTCATTATCACACATTTATTAAACGAATCAATCTCCCTTATGCTGCATAAAATCTGGGAACCCGCTATCTGTCCATTTTACCACTCGTGCACGTGTAGCCCGGTTGGGATCATTCAGGGCCTCTCCTTCTATTTCCTTGTAATCCCGCGCATGGTATATCATTACAACCGTTTCCCCGTCTTCTGCAATTGTGAAGGAGTTGTGACCGGGCCCAAACCTTTTTAGTTCTGCATTGGAACAAAAAACAGGGGCTGGAGACTTATGCCAGTTGTTCACATCCAGCAGGTCTTTATCTTCATCAATCCACAGCAGTCCCAAACTGTAATAATGGTTGGTTGCAGAAGCAGAATAGGTAACAAATATCTTTCCATTACGTTTTAGTACTGCCGCACCTTCATTCACTCTGTGCTTCAGCTGTTCCCAGCTAAATTCAGGTGTTGTAATAACGACTTCGTTACCCTTTAGGGTAGTTGGGTTCTCCATTTCGGAAAGCACCAGACCAGTTCCATGCCCATCTTTCAGTACATTCTGGGCCCAAATCATATAGTTCTTCCCGTTGTGCTCAAAAACAGTGGCATCCAGCGAAAATGAATCGTGCTCCGTCTCAATTCGTCCTTCCTCGACCCACTCCCCTTCCATCGGGTCTTCCGAAGAATTAGACAACGCGTACATCCTGATGTTCCAGACATTTTCGGACTCTCCGGCAGCAAAGTAAATATACCACTTCCCGTGGATCTGATGCAATTCGGGAGCCCAGATATGACTTGCCATCACGCCTGTTTCATGCTTACGCCACACCGTTTTTTCTTCAGCATCCTTGAGGCCGTTGATGTTCGTTGCCTTCCGAATAACGATGCGATCATATTCCGGCACTGTAGCTATTAAATAGTAGGATCCATCGTCGGCTTTATAAACCCATGGGTCAGCACGCTTTTCAGCAATGGGGTTGTCGAATGTTGGCTCTTGCGAGAAAATAGTGGCGGAAAAGACAAAAGTCATGGTTCCCACCAAAAATAAACTAAACAATTTCATAATTAAGTATTAAAAAAATGCCGGCCCTGAACTTTGTGGTCGTGCTGAAAGAACCAGACGTCCTAAACTTATTTCATTACAACCCCATTTTATCTTCCCCTGAAAATTTCCGGTCATTAAACAGACCCAAAATTCGGAATTTCCTGGAAAACATCCCGGCGTTTTTAAAGTTTATTTAAGCTTTCGTCAACGGCTGACATCTTGTTAGACAAGTATTGACTTATGCAAGTTTAAGTCCGGAAGCCTTCATTCATGAGGACATTAATTTATTTTAGGGGGATAAATGTTTCCAGCAGGAGATAAAAAGTCTGGCTTCACTTTTTTCTTTTGAGCAAATCCGCATCAACAAACTCATAATGAACACCCTGAATTCGCAAAAGCCTTAATGCCCTGTGAGGTGTAAACTTTACGATATAAAGTGGATTTTTTGGTAACACTGAATAATTTAATGACAAAAGGTCCGAAAGGTGTTAACCTTACAGACCTTTTTTTTAATAGCAAAACAATTATTTGGCCCATGAAGGCGGACCGGCCATACCGCCAATAGAAACATCTTCCATCACAATGTCTTTCGCATTTTTCAAATCCAAAGCAACATCTGCTTTTTCAATGGTCACATTGCTGAAAAAGATATCATGCACTTTCAGTTCAGGAAACCCGTGAACCACAATACCGGCAGCAGAGGCTTCCCGACAATATACATTATTCACATAAATATTGTGAATATGTGTCACGTGTCCTTCTCCCTCCTGATGATAAAAAGAGGTAATAAAAAATGCATCCTCCACATCCTGTAGCTTCACATCATTGAAATGAATATTTGATATTTCCCCTCCCCTGTCGGGATTGGATTT